>JAYVCG010000001.1:0-2822 GCA_043750075.1 Acetobacteraceae bacterium
CAGGCCGACGGCGACGAGCGTGTTGTAACGGGGATCGGTGAATTCCAGATACGCGACCGGGTTTTCCCGGTGCATCGGCAGGGAGACTTCCTGAAACCCAAGATATTGGAGGAAATACAGGATCGCCAGCGGGTAGGCGAGCATCGAGAGAGCAAAATAATGCCCGCGCAGCCGGAAGGTGGGCGTGCCGATGATGACCGCGGCGATGCCCCCCGCCACCATGCCCAGGGGAATGCCCAGCCAGGGGGTGAGATTCCAGTACACCAGGGCGAGCGTCATGGTGTAGCCGCCAATGCCGAAGAAGCTCGCGTGGCCGAACGACAACTGCCCGCCATAGCCGGACAGGATGTTCCACGACACGCCGAACGCGGCCCAGATGGGCACCAGCGTCAGGATCAACTGGTAATAGCTGTTGGTCACCAGCCACGACAGCGCCAGATAGAGCGCGGACAGGATGACCAGGATCACCAGGTCGCGGCGGAATTTTTCAGCGGTGCCGTTTCGCATCATGTCACGCGCGCTCCGCCGAGCGGCCGAACAGGCCCTGGGGCCGCAGCAGCACGATCAGCAAAAAGACGACGAAGATCGCCGCGTTCTGCAATTGCGGCGGCAGGATCAGCGCCGAGAACTGCTGGACAAATCCCACCGTCAGCCCGCCCCAGAACGCGCCCATGATGGAGCCGATGCCGCCAAGGACGACTCCGGAATACATGATGATGACGTAATCGAAACCAACAAACGGACCGAACGACAGATAGGTGGCCATCAGCCCGCCGGCGATCGCGGTGATGCCGCTGCCGAGGCCGAACGCCATGCGGTAGTACTTGTCCACGTTGATGCCCATATACGTCGCCGCCGTGGGATTGTCGGCGGCGGCGCGCAGGGCCTTGCCGACGCGGGTGAACTCCAGCACGAAATAGAGCGCGAGCGCGGTGACGATGGCGACCGCGCAGGCGATCAGTTTGGCCTTGTTGAGGAACACCGTGGCGTCGCCGTAAATTGGCCCCAACTGAAACGCGCTCGACGACAGCGGCGTGCGCACCGAAACCGGCGTCGAGCCGAACAGGATCATGCCGCCATTTTGCAGGATCAGCGAAATCCCCAGCGTGATGACCAACTGCCCGAAATGCCCGTCATCGATGGTGCCCGCCGTGCGCAGCCCAGAGACCCGGCTGATCAGGAATTTGTGCATCAGGGCGCCCGCGACGAACACGATCGGCCCGGCCAGCAAGGCGCCCACGAACGGCCCTATGTAGGGGCCAAGAAACGCCAGCACGCCACCACCCGTCACCAGATAGAAACTCGCGAACATGCCCAGCATCAGCAACTCCCCCTGGGCGAAGTTGACGACTTTCATGATGCCGAAGATCAGGCCGAGACCGATGCACATCAGTCCGTAGATGCAACCAATCGTGATGCCCGCGGTCAGTGCGTTCAGCACACTTTCTATCAGGACTTCCATGTCCACCGTTTTCGTTCGCCTCCCCTGAGTCCGGTGTCGCCCGGCCTCCTGGGGTGCTTAACGGGTTGAGGCGGCGGGCTCAATCCCCGGATTTTTCTGATGCGCCAGTACGCGATGACCAGCCGCGCGTTCGATCCGCGCCTTTCATTCCCCGGCGCTGACCTGTTCCCGGACGGAGCGGTGCGTGGTCGCGAGCTGGACAGCCATGGCGCATGTTCCCTGACAAAGGCGGATGCCAGAGTTGCTGCCGCGTGCCGGGCGGAATCAAATCGTTGCGTTGAAGACTTGCCCCTTGGTGTCCTGGGGCTGTTTGCTCCGGTTCTGCTTTCCCCAGGATGCCGGTGGGAAGCAGCCCCCCTTCCCGCGCCGGTATGGGCATTCCCGCCCAGCCCGGTATGGTGGGGCAAAGCGGGAAGGGGAGGGCACGCCAATGCCAGACAGCGCGGACACGTTCGATTACATCGTCACCGGGGCGGGCTCGGCGGGGGCGGTGGTGGCGGCACGCCTGTCAGAATCAGGCCGCCATCGCGTGCTGCTGCTGGAAGCGGGCGGCAAGGACAGCAACCTGTGGATTCACATCCCGCTTGGTTTCGCCCGCACCTACACCAACCCGGCGGTGAACTGGAAGTTCGAGAGCGCGCCGCAGCCCCAACTGGACAACCGCCAGCTCTACCTCCCGCGCGGCAAGACCCTGGGCGGGTCGAGTTCGATCAACGGCATGGTCTACATCCGCGGCAACCACGCCGATTACGACGAATGGCGCCAGCGCGGCTGCGAGGGCTGGGATTTCGACAGCGTGCTGCCGTTCTTCAAAAAAGCCGAGAACCAGGAACGCGGCGCCGACGCCTTCCATGGCACGGGCGGCCCGTTGCGCGTGTCGAACCAGCCGAAACAGTTCGAACTCGCCGACGCCGTGCTGAGCGCCTGCGAGCAGGCGGGCATCCCGCGCAACCCGGATTTCAACGGCGCCGAACAGGAAGGCTGCGGCTATTACCAGACCACCACGGGCGACCGGCGGCGCTGGAGCACGGCGAAAGCCTATCTCACCCCCGCGCGCGGCAGGCCCAGCCTGGAAATCCGCACCCATGCCCATGCCACCAAGGTGCTGATCGAGAACGATCGCGCCGTGGGGGTCGAATACCAGACCGCCGGCACACGCCGCACGGTCTGGGCGCGAGCCGAGGTGATCGTGTCAGGCGGCGCCTATGGCTCGCCGCAGTTGCTGCTGCTGTCGGGGCTTGGCCCGGCCGGGCACTTGCAAGAGATGGGTGTCACCGTGCTGCGCGACATGCCGGCGGTGGGGAGCAATCTGCACGACCACTTCAACACCTACATGAGCTGGAAATGCGCGAAGCCGATC
>JAYVCG010000002.1:0-6109 GCA_043750075.1 Acetobacteraceae bacterium
ACCGGGACGTTCGCGGCGTTGTCGGCGATGTTCGCGCTGTATGAGCGCGATGCCCGCGGGGGGGAGGGCCAGATGATCGACCTCGCGCTGTACGAGGCACCTTTCCGTATCACATCCGACATGATGACGAAGCACGCGCGGACCGGTGAAATCCGGGAACGGATTGGTAATCGCAACCCCACTTTTTCGCCCGCCGGAACGTTCCAGACGCGGGATGGGCGGTATGTGCAGATCGCCGCCGGTGGGGACAATGTGTGGCAGCGTCTCGCCGCGGCGATCGACATGGCGCCGCTGGCCACCGACCCGCGTTACGCCAAAAGCCGTGAGCGGATCGAGCGGGCGGACGAGCTGGAGGCGTTGCTCGCGGAGTGGATCGGCGCGCATGATTTCGCTGATATTGAAGCTCGGCTGGAGAAGGCCAACGTGCCGTTTGGCGGGATTTACACGGCGGCGGACATCGCCGCCGATCCGCATTTCAAGGCGCGTGAGAACATCGCGGTCATTCCGGATGAGGAAGAAGGGCCGGTCACGATGCCTGGGGTCGTGCCGAAGTTGCATGGCACGCCTGGCAAGATCGTTCATGCCGGGCCGCCGCTTGGTAAGCATAATCAGGAGATTTATGGGGGATTGCTGGCGAAGACGGAGGCGGAATTGAAGGCACTTACTGAGGCGGGGGTGATTTAAGGCCGGGGCTCCGCCCCGCACCCCGCCAGGGGAATGTCCCCTGGACCCACTCCAATGGAATGGTTCCAAGGGCGAGCCCTTGGTGGAGGTCCAGGAGGCAAAGCCTCCTGGCGGGGCGCGGGGCAAAGCCCCGCAAAACATACCGCCTCCCCAACAATTGACTCCCGCCAGCACCCTGGCGACACTCCAACCCACGCAATGCACTGAGGAAACGCAGAATGAGCTTTCTTGACGGACGCGTCGCCATCGTCACCGGCGCTGGCCGGGGCATTGGCCGGGAACACGCGCTGGCCCTCGCCGCGCACGGCGCCAGAGTGGTGGTGAACGACCTCGGCACCAGCGGAGACGGCATCGGCTCCGACGAGACGCCGGCCCAGGAAGTGGTGCGCACCATTAAGGCGGCGGGCGGCGAGGCAGTGGTCAACACCGACAACGTGGCCAGCTTCCTCGGCGCCAAACGCCTGATCGACCAGGCGATCGAAACGTTCGGCACACTCGACATCCTGGTGAACAACGCGGGCATTCTGCGCGACCGGGTGCTGGTGAACATGGTGGAACCGGAATGGGACGCGGTGATCGAGGTGCATCTGAAAGGCACCTTCGCCCCGTCCCGCCATGCCTCCACCTACTGGCGCAACAAGTCCAAGGACATCAACGGACCGGTCAACGCGCGGATCATCAACACATCCTCGGTCTCGGGTCTCTACGGCAACACCGGCCAGACCAATTACGGCGCGGCGAAAGCCGGCATCGCCGCCTTCACCGTGATCGCGGCGCGCGAACTGAAACGCTATGGCGTGACGGTCAACGCGGTGGCCCCGCAGGCGCTGACCCGCATGACCGAGGGGTTGCGCGAACGCACCGAGGAACAAAAGGCCGCGATGCATCCCGGCCGCGTGTCTCCGGCCATCGTCTGGATCGCCAGCGCCGAATCCGCGGATTTCACCGGCCGCATCGTGGAGGCGGGCGGCGGCCTGCTCGCCATCGCCGAGGGCTGGCATCGCGGCCCCACCGTGCCGCCCGAGGAAGACCCCACCAAACTCGGCGCGATCATGATGGCGTTGCAGGAAAAAGCCCGCAAGAACGCGGGGATGAACGGCGTGGACCTGGACTGAACCCCATGACCGAACCCTTGTTCGCGGGCCTGAAAGTCATCGATTGCGCAAGCTATGTCGCCGCCCCCGCGGCGGCGACCGTGCTGGCCGATTTCGGCGCCGATGTCATCAAGATCGAGCCGCCGGGCGAGGGCGATCCCTGGCGCACGCAATACCGGCGTCCGGGCATGCCGCCCTCGGAGCATAATCATCCCTGGCTGATGGATGACCGTAACAAACGCGGCCTCGTGCTCGATCTGAAAGCCGCGGCGGGGCGCGCGGTGCTGGAACGGCTGATCGCTCAGACCGATGTGTTCATCATCAACACACCGCTGCCCGCGCGGGAGCGGTTGCACATCCGGTACGAGGATTTCGCGGAACAGCATCCGCGGCTGATTTATGCTTCCCTCACCGCCTATGGCGAGGCGGGCGAGGAAGCGGGCAAGACCGGCTTCGACGCCACCGCGTACTGGGCGCGCTCGGGGCTGATGGATGAGGTGCGGACGGACCACCGCTCGGTTCCGGCCCGTTCCGTCGCCGGAATGGGCGACCGGCCAACGGCGATGGCCTTGTACGGCGCCATCGTCACGGCCTTGTACCGGCGGGAAAAAACCGGCCGCGGCGGGGAAGTGCGGGCCTCGCTGATGGCCAGCGGCATGTGGGCGAACGCGTATCTCATTCAGGCGCGGCTGTGCGGCGCGCAGTTCCCGCCCAGACCGCCGCGGGAGGAATCGATCAGTGCCACGGGGAATATCTATCGCACCGCGGATGATCGCTGGTTCATGCTGGCGCTTTCGAGCGAACGTCAATGGCCGGTTTTCGCGAAGGCGATCGGCATGCCGGAACTGACCGCCGATCCCCGTTTCCTGACCGGGGAGGACCGGCGGATCAACGCCGTGACGCTGATGGGCATCCTGGACGCCGTGTTCCCCACCAGGCCGCTGGAGGAATGGCGCGCGCGTCTCGACGCCGCCGGTCTGACCTTCGGCGTCGTTGGCACGGTGGCGGAGATCGCCACTGATCCGCAGGCGCTGGCCGCCGGCATTCTGCGCCCCCTCGCCGATACCGGAATGATGACGGTGGACAGCCCGTTCACGCTGACCGGAACAGAGAAAGTCCCCGTCGCGCGCGCGCCAGGCTTTGGCGAGCACGCCTGGGCGATCCTGCGCGAGGCCGGTTATGCGGACGGCGACATCGCCGGTCTGCGCGCGGCCGGGATCGTTGGCGGCGCGGACGAAGCCGGTGTTTGAAGTTGCGGCCGGAGACTTTCCCGTCCGCTCCGGGAGTTGCCTTGAACGTACGCGCGCGGTAGCCATGCGATCACAACACACCCGATAAGGGGTTGACGCATGGGAAGACACATCCTCCACCGCCTGTTGATCCTGTTACCCGCTCTGGTTGGAGTGCTGTTCCTGTGCTTTTGCCTGATGCAGGTGGCGCCCGCCGATCCGGCGGTGATCATCGCCGGTCCCGATGCCCGGCCCGAGGTGGTCGCGGCGATCCGCAAGGAACTAGGGCTGGACAGGGCGATCCCGATCCAGTTCGTGGAATACATCGGGCGTGTCGCGCGGGGTGATCTCGGGCGGTCCATCATCTCCAACAAGAAAGTCAGCGAGGAACTGATCAACACCGTCGGCCCCACCTTCGAACTCATGGTCGGGGCGATGCTGATGGGGGTGCCGATCGGGATCGCGCTGGGGACACTGGCGGCGGTGATGCGCGGCACCCTCACCGACCGTTTCATCATGGCGTGCTCGGTCGCGGGCGTGTCGATGCCGGTGTTCTTCATCGGCCTGATCCTGATCCAGTATGTCGGCTTCAAATGGGCGCTGCTGCCGTTCACGGGCCGCGAGGGCCCCATCTGGGCCGGTGGCCTGCCCAACATGATCCTGCCCGCCATCACGCTTGGCGCCGTGCTGATTGGCCCCATCGCGCGCATGACCCGCACCGCCGTGCTGGAGGTACTGGGCGCCGATTTCGTCCGCACCGCGCGGGCCAAGGGATTGCGGGAAAGCACGGTCGTCATTTCTCATGCGTTACGCAATGCGCTGATCCCCGTCGTCACCCTGATCGGTTTGCAGGCGGCTTTTCTGCTGGGTGGCGCGGTCGTGACGGAGACCATGTTCGCCTGGCCCGGCGTCGGGCGGCTGGCGGTGGGGGCGATCCTGTCCAGCGATTTTCCCACCGCGCAGGGCGCCATCATGATCCTCGCGCTCGCGTTCCTGCTGATTAATCTGACGGTTGATGTTCTCTATGCCTGGCTCGATCCGAGGGTGCAACGCTCATGAGTGGCGAGACAGCGGCCCTGGCCGGAACGCCCATTGACGAATTCCCCCCGGCCGAAATCCCCGCCGCGCTGCCTGGGCGCAGCGGCGTGTTACGGCGGCTGGCGCGCGACAAGGTGGCTTTCGTGGCGAGCGTGTTCCTGGCGCTCGTGGTGCTGCTGGCGGTGCTGGCGCCGTGGATTTCTCCGTATGATCCGTATTTCACCGATCTGACCAAGGTGATGCAAACGCCGGATGGGGAGCATTGGTTCGGCACCGACAGCACCGGGCGCGACATTCTGAGCCGGATTTTGTACGGCACGCGCACCACTTTGCTGATGGGTCTGGCGGGAGTGTTGATCGGCGGGGTGTTGGGCGCGGTGCTGGGGTTGCTCGCGGCCTTTTATCGCGGGCTGGATGGCTGGATCATGCGGCTGGTGGACATCATGCTGGCGTTTCCGGCGATTCTGATTGGTCTGGCTGTCGCGGCGATTTTTGGCGCCGGGATGGTTTCGGTGGTCATCGCGCTGGTATTCGCGGCTGTTCCCACCGTCGCGCGTGTCGCCCGCGGCGCGGCCGTGGGTGTCATGAGTCAGGAGTTCATGGAAGCCGGACGGGTGGTTGGGGTGTCCGATTTCACGTTGTTGTGGCGGTATCTGACCCTGAACTGTATTTCCACGATTTTCGTTTATCTGACGTTGCGGTTTGGGCAGGTCATTTTGATTGGGTCCACTCTCAGTTTTCTGGGCATGGGGGCGCAGCCGCCCACCGCCGAACTGGGCATGATGGCTTCGCAGGGGCGGGATTTTTTGTTCATCGCGCCGCATATCGCGACCATTCCCAGCATGGCGATTTTCGTGATCGTGCTGGCGGCGAATTTGCTGGGGGATGCGTTGCGCGATGTGCTCGATCCGCGTTTGCAGCAATGAACGGGAAGCAAGGCCGGGGCGCTGCCCCGCACCCCGCGTCATGCCCTGGCATGCTTCGCATGACGGCCTCGCCCCTGGACCCATCCCATGGTGCCCCCAATGGATGGTTTCCAAAGGCTATCGCCTTTGGTGGGGGTCCAGGGGGCAAAGCCCCTTGGGACAGTCCCACGTTAACAGGGAGACGACAATGAAAAAAACCATCCTGGCCACCGCGCTGGCACTCAGCCTCGCCACCACGTCCTGGACCTCCCAGGCCCAGACACTGACCCTCATGCGCGGCGTGGACGCACCGCATTTCGACAGCCACAAAACCACATGGTCCCCCAGTTCCGACATCGTCAACATGATCCAGGACACGCTGGTGGCCCTGGACTGGGATGGCAAAACCCCGATCCCCTATCTCGCGAAATCCTGGGACGTCAGCGCCGACGGACGGACCTACACATTCCAGCTCCGCGATGATGTGACGTTCTGCTCCGGCAAGAAACTCACCGCCGAGGACGTGGCCTGGTCCTTCAAACGCCTGAAAGACCCCGCGACCCGCGCCCCCTTCGCCTGGCGCGCGGGCGACATCAAGGAGGTGCGCGCCACCGGCCCCCACACCGTGGTCTACGAACTGAACACACCCTATTCCGAGTTGCTGCTGCAACTGACCATGTTCACCAACACGATCCACAACAAGGACAGCGTTGAGGCACTCGGCAAGGATTACGGCGTCAACGGCATCGACGGCACCGGGCCTTATTGTTTCGTCTCCTGGCAACCCCGCACCCAAATTGAACTGAAACGCCACGACGCCTATCGCTGGGGCCCGTCGATGTATCAGAACAAAGGCCCGGTGAAGTTCCAGCGCCTCGTGATCAAGATCGTGCCGGAGGATTCAAGCCGTCTCGCCGCGATGCTGTCCGGACAATTCGACATCACCAACGCCTTTCCCTCGCAGTACATCGCGCAGGCCAAGGCCGCACCGATGCTTCAGGTGCAGCAGGCGCAGCCCAATTTCCAGTTGCTGTATTACGGCTACAAGATCTCAAGGCCGATGGTCGCCGACCGGCGGGTGCGCGAGGCGATGAACATCGCCATCAACCGCGCGGAAGTGGTCAAGGGACTGATGGCGGGCAACGCCGAGCCCGCCTAC
>JAYVCG010000003.1:0-4600 GCA_043750075.1 Acetobacteraceae bacterium
CTGACCGGGCCATCTCTCGCGGGACGGTGCTGGTTCAGATGGCCCGGTCAGGCCGGACCATGACGATGTGGGTGTGAGCAATACCATCACCCTGACCGGGAAACGCGATCGTGGTCTGGTCTCTCGCGAACCATGGAATGACTTTCATGGCCACCGGGCGGCATTGACCAGCCGCGACGCGCTTCGCTGACTCCTTTTCAATGCCCGCCTTCTCAATGAGCATGTTGAGGGTGCCAGGCGGCCTCGCGGTCGATGCCGGTCTCTCCTGCCCAGGAGCGGCGCAGCAGGGCGTGCGCCTGCTGGCTGTCGCCGGGCCTGCCCGTCAGATAGCCCTGGATGAAGCGGCAGCCCAGTTTGCGGAGCATGTTCAGTTCCCGTTCCGTTTCCACGCCCTCTGCCACCACCACGAGGTGAAGGCGGGCGGCGAGGGACAGAATGGCCTGCACGATCGCCAGGGTGACTTCGTCCTCATGCAGGTCGCGGACGAAGGATTTGTCGATCTTGATCCCGTTGAAGGGAAACCGGCGCAGATAGCTCATGCTGGCGTAGGCGGTGCCGAAATCGTCGAGCATGATGCTGATCCCCTGCTTCTGCAGCGCGTGGATCGTTTGCAGCACGAGGTCCGATTCATCCAGCAGCAGACCCTCCGTCACCTCCAGTTTGAGGCGTGAGGCGGGCAGGCCCGTCCTGCGCAGGACATCGGCGACCTGCTGGGGCAGATCGGACTGGCGAAACTGCAACGGCGACATGTTCACGCACAGGAAGGCGGGCCGTTCCCATTTCGCGGCCTCGGCGCACGCTGTCTCCAGGACCCATGCCCCGAGGGGGATGATCAGTCCGCTTTTCTCCGCCAGGGGGATGAACCTGTCGGGCTGGATCGAGCCAAGCACGGGATGACGCCAGCGCAGCAACGCCTCGAACCCGGCGACATGCGAAGACCGGCTGTCGCACACCGGTTGATACGCCAGGGTGAAGTCGCCCCGGCTGATCGCGTCCTTCAGATCCTGCACGACCAGGAACGGCTCCTGCTCGCCCGTTCCCATCGCGGGGTCGAAGACGCAACAGGTCTTCCGCCCGCTCTCCTTCGCGCGATACAGCGCCTGATCCGCGTTCCGCAGTAACAGGTCGGGGCTTTCTCCATGGCTTGGATAAATGGCGATGCCGATCGAGACGCCGACCAATGCCTGCCGTCCGGCCAGATCGAAGGGCTGGGTGACGCTTTCGATCAACCGTCTGGCGAGGGCTGTCGCCTCGGAAGGCTGGCTGACGATGGGCTGGATGATGGCGAATTCGTCGCCCCCCATGCGGGCGACCGTGTCGGTGTCGCGCATGGCGTCCCGCAGGCGCCGCGCGACACCAACCAGCAGCGTGTCGCCAAATCCATGCCCGTGCGTGTCGTTGATCAGCTTGAACCCGTCCAGATCCAGGCAGAGCACGGCGAATTCCCCCCCGCCAAAGCGCGCCGCGGCGATGGCCTTGCGCAGGCGTTCCTGAAACATCAGGCGATTCGGCAACTGGGTCAGGTCGTCGTGGTAGGCGGCGAACCGCATCCGTTCTTCCGTCACTTTCTGGAACAGCGCGGGCCGGATCGTATCCCCAAGCGAGGTGATGTCCGCCACCACCGGGTCGAGTTCGGCGTTTGCCCTGGTGAAGGTCAGCGTGATGCCAAAACGCTGCTGATGCACCCAGATCGGCACGCAAACGTGACCGGAGAAGGACACCGGACCGGCCTCGCCAGAATCGTCGAAGACCGCGAGCGGAGACAGCGTGATCGCGTGCGGCTTGTTGCGCCGGATCGTCTCCGTCGTCATTTCTTGCAGCGTGGCCAGCGGCTCCATCGCCTGCCACGCGTCGCCGGTCTGGAGATCCTGGTGATAACGGCTGATTTCGGTCAGAGGTTCGCCAGGCTCCATCAACTGCCAGATCTGGCCGATCGATGCGCCATGAAAGTGGCAGAGGGCTTCGAGCAGACTGGTCAGGGCATCGGCGCAGGATTCCGCTTCCGAAACCAGACGCAACATCCTGTCCACCCGCAGCGCGCGGTTGGCGACGTGCATGAGATGGAGATGGCGCTGCTCTCTCTGACGATCCGCCAGGATCATGCTGGCGATGTGGCCCAGGGCGGTGAGCTGTGCTTCCGCCAGTCCCGTGCGCGGATGTTCATCGAGCAGGCAGAGGGAGCCGACACGCTCGCCTCCGGACGAAATCAGTTTCATGTGAACGAGAAAGCGGAAGCAACCGTGTTCCGCCGCCGCGGTCATGGCGCTGAACGCGTCCTCTCGCGTCAGATCCGGAACAACCATCAGGTTGGGGCCGGAAGCCAGCACGCCCTCCATGTACTGGGCCTCGATCGCCTGTTCGTGCGACAGGCCATGCGAGGCCCGCCGCATCCCAGGTTCCGCCCGCCCGCCGGACACGCTGATGATCGCTGACGAGGTTCCGGTGACATTCGCCGCCAGACGGGCGAAATGTTCCAGCAACTGTCCGACTTTGGCTGTCACGGTGTTAAGATTTCCTGGCTATGTCAGGTCGTTTTTTCCTGAGTTTCCGATGATGGCGCGGACCGCCTGGCTGGCGATGTTCGCGATGCGCGCATGATGGCGATCTCTCATACAGTGGTGGCCGGCTCGAACATTTCGCCAGTGTCCACGCCAACCCGTTCCAATTTTATTACGTGGCCGCGGCGTGGCGGCGATACGCTCTGAAAGCCATCGCGCGGGCGGCGGACCGCGGGGCAATCGCCTGAAGGGCTTTGGGCCGTTTTTGCTCTTGGGCAAGGGCGCGGATGTCTTTAATGAGACGAGTTAAAGCGGAGATTGATGGCGTCTGACGGTTCGCTTCAGAGGGCCAGAGGCTGGGCCCGCGAGTGTCAACGGGAATATTCAGGCTTCAGACGATTGAAACATCTGTTCACCCCCGCGGACGTGGCGCGTGCAAGGGCGCGGCCGGGCTTTGGCCCAGCCGCGGAGTGAAACTCGATGACGACCCCGGCGGCCTCCCCCTCCATGGGCCGCGTGTTCTGACAAAGCAGCCACCGAGGGGATAGGGGGAGCACGGCAGGATGCGATTTAACTCGTTTTTATGATAAAAAAGGTATATTTTGTGCATGAGATGGCGGGTCGAGTTTTTGGATGATGCGATCATGGCAACGCTCCGTGCTTTCCCAAAGGATATTCGAGGGAGCTTTGAACGCATCGTGAGACTGATCGAGGCCAACGGCCTTGATCGCGTGCATGAACCTTATGTGAAGCACCTTGAGGGACCGCTGTGGGAAATGCGTCTCAAAGGCCGTGATGGTATTGCCCGCGCCGTCTACGTCATGGCGACGGGGAGCCGGGTGGTCGTGGTGCATGTGTCCGGCAAGAAGACCCAGAAGACGCCCCGCCGTGAAATCGAGAAAGCCCCTGAACGGGCCAGGGAGGTGAGATGACCCGCGCCTGCATTCCCGTCGAGGAAGCCTTCAAGGAGTGGCGTGAAGACCCCGGATACGTGGCGGCTTACGATGCGTTGGAGGAAGAGTTCGCGCTTGCCTCCGCGCTCATCAAGGCACGCGCCGATGCCGGCATGACGCAGGAGGAAGCCGCCGCCGCCATGGGCACGACACAGGCGGTCGTGGCGCGTCTTGAAAGCGGGCGCACCCGGCCCTCCACCCGCACATCGCGGCGGTTCGCCGATGCCACGCGCACCAGGTTGTGCATCAGCTTCGTGCCGGCCAGGCCCGGCCCAACAGCCCGGCGGTGAGGGACAGTTCCCAACGCCATATGCTTCCGGTCAGGCCGGGTGCGCCAAGGCGGTTGGCAGCAACGCCTCGCCATAGCCCCGGCGGCGCAGGGTATCGAGTTTCAGATCGACCGGCGTGCCAAGCCACAGGGCGTGAATCCTTTGCTGGGCGCATTCTTTCGGATGAGAACCGCCCATGCCGCCGCGAAACCGATCATTTTCGCAACAGATTAGAGAGGTGAAATCTACTCATAAGGGATTTCGACCTCGACGAATCCGCCTGGCCTGGCCGCGTTGACCGCCGCGACGACTTCCGCGACACGGCGCCTGATGAGGCTCCATCGCCCCACACCCAACACCACGATCGCGATCCTCCTTCCCGTGAGGTTCTGCTGATAGCGGAGATGAGAGTGCTACCTTGAGATAGACAGTCTGGTTCTTGGCACATATCGGCAGGATGGATGCTGGAGTGGTGAACACAGCCTCGCTCCAGGTCTGATGGCAGTGATGAGCAAGGAAAATGGGAAAATCCTCTCCAATACCCGCGGTAGTAACTCAGCCCTCTTAAGATTTACCTAGAGTCAGACTGTCTATCTCAAGGTAGCACTCTCGCGGAGATTCTTGTCGGTGGTGATCAGTACGTCGAAGCCAGCGGCCTCGGCCTCCCGCAACAACGCGCCGTTCTCCAGTTCCTGCCAGCCGCGCGCGCGGGCCTCGGTGACCATATGCTGATCGACCAGGAAGCGGGCGAGGGTGCGCGGTGTGCCGTTGTCGAACAGCACCAGCATCAGCGGGCGGGAGCTTCCGCGGTACGCGCGGCGAATTGCAGGACGGCCTGAACCTGCTCCCGCGTGACGCCGAATTCCTCCACCAGTTCCTC
>JAYVCG010000004.1:0-3761 GCA_043750075.1 Acetobacteraceae bacterium
GGTGCTGTTTTTTTCGTTGATCAGCACTTCGAATCCAGCGCTTTTCGCCTCGGCGATCTGGCGCGGGTCGATCAGCGCGATGTTGGCCTGGCCGGAGCGCAGCGCGTTCAGGCGCGCCCGCCCATCATTCACGTACTGATGCACGAAGCCCGCCGGCCGGCCGCCGGGTCCGCCCCAATAGGCATCGTTTCGGTCAGCGATGGTGCGCACGTTTGATTCAAATGAGCGTACTTTGTATGGACCCGTACCCACTGGTTTCAGTCCATTACCAAACGCCTCACCAGTCAGGGAAACCGGGCTGATCATCATGCCGGCCTGTGACCCGAGCAGATATGGCATCTGTCCGTTGGGTTGTTTCAGTTTCAGGCGGACCGTGTCCTCGCCTTCTGTTTCGACACCGGAGATCTGCGCCATCGTTTCGCTGACGGCGAATCCCGCGCGCAATCCCAGAGCTGTTGCCGCCTCGAAATTCCGCGCGACGGCGGCGGCGTTGAATTTGGTGCCATCATGGAACGTCACGCCGGGACGCAGCTTTAGCGTGATTTCCGTCAGGTCCGCGTTGTAGGTCCAGGCGGTGGCGAGACCGGGCTTAGGATCACCTTTGGGATCGAGATAAATCAGCGCGTCGAACACCGCCATCAATGGCCCCTGCGCGAAGCTGCTGTTGTTCTGCGGCTCCCGCGGGTCGAGCGTCTGATTGCTGACGGCATCGTAATAGGTCAGGGTCGCGGTGGGATTGGTATCGGCCGCGACTGCCGCGCCGCACAGGAAAAGCCCGGTGAGAAATGCCGGAAGCCGCCTCATTTACAACCCTTTCCCACATGAACATCGTTGAACCGGTCATCGCCCGATGGCAGATATGGCACCAGATTAATGATGCAACCGGGTTTGTAGGCATAGATATTGGCGCGGCTGATCACCGGCAGTGTCGCCGCCGTGTCGGAGATTTCGCGGGCCAGGTCGCGCATCATCGCGTCACGGCGCGGGTCGGTGGCGGCCATCGCGCGCAACGCATTGAGCAGTTCATCGATTTTCGGACTGGCCGCGCCACCGGGCACGTACGGGCCGCCGGTGCCCACCAGTTCGAACACGGTTTGCACCGGATCGCTGCGCCCGCCATAACGCGCCATCAGGATGTCTCCGCGTGGCGGCTGTTTGAAGAACAGCGTGAACTGCGAGACATCGACGACATCGAATTTCACTTTAATGCCGACTTCCGCGAGATTGGCCTGCAACGCCTCCGCCAACTGGCGGTATTCGCTGTTGTTCAGCAGTAATTGTGAAATTTCAAATCCGTCCTTGTAGCCTGCTTCCGCCAGCAGGGCGCGGGCTTTTGCCTGGTCGAACGGATAGCGGGTTTCCAGTTCCTTGACGAAATATGGCGATTTTTCCGACCATAACTGCCGTGTGGCCCGCGCGCTGCCGTTGCTGATCGCTTCCGCCAGGCCCTCGCGGTCGATCGCGTACATGATGGCCTGGCGAACCCGCCGGTCGGCCAGGGGGCCTTTGCTGGTGTTCGGATAGATGTCCCACAGCGCGTTCTTCTGCACGATCTGGATGGTCAGTCCGGCGCTTTTGGCCTCGGGGATTTGCCGTGAGTCGATCAGCGCGACATTCGCCTGACCCGAGCGAACCGCGTTCAGCCGTGCGCGGCCATCGGGGACGTAGTGATGCTCGAACGCGGCGGGCCTGTTCTTCGTGCCGCCCCAGTACGCATCGTTGCGGGTCAGGAAAGTCGCGACATTGGCCTCGAAACGCCGGAGTTTATAAGGGCCGGCACCGATCGGCGTCAGGTTGCCGCCAAGCACACCCTCTTTCAGCGCCGCCGGACTGATCATCATGCCGGGGTTGGAGCCCAGCCAGAATTCGATCTGGCCACTGGGTCTTTTGAGTTTAAGACGAACGACATCGTCACCGATGGTTTCAATCGTGGCGATCAGTTTCGTGGTCTCGAACGTGGTGCCGCCCGCGCGTTGACCCAGGGCGGCGCTGCGTTCCAGGTTCTTCCGCACCGCGTCCGCGTTGACCGGCGTGCCATCGTGGAAGGTCACGCCCGGCCGCAGTTTCAGCGTCAGTTCCGTCAGGTCGGCGTTTCGGGTCCAGGATTCCGCGAGCCCCGGTCCGGGCACGCCCGCGTCGTCCATGCGGATGAGGGTTTCGTAAAGGGCCAGCAGCACTTCATGCGAATAGGAACTGTTGTTCTGCGGCTCGCCCGGATCGAGCGTTTCGTTGCCGGCCATGTCCTGATAAATCAGCGACGCCGCCGGATCGGGCTCGGCCGCGCGCGCGGCGGGCGCCGTGCCGCATGCATACCAGGCCAGACAGGCGGCGAGAAAGTCGCGCGCGGGTTTCCATCGCATCGTCAGGTCGTTCCATTCAGGGTTGGGCCATTCAGGGTTGGGCCATCCAGGGTTGGGCCATCCAGGGTTGGGAAAGGGCGCGTGTCCGGACGAAAGGCGGGCTTTCGTCAGACACGGTTCGACCTCCCCCTGGTTCGCCACCAGGCCAGTTTTGATTGCCAGCGATGATGCCCCACCCCCACTGGGCTGTCCATCAGGTGCCTGCTTCCATCACCGCCCCAGGGTGGGCATCACGAATTCCGGCCCCTTACGCGCGCCACCGGTCCAGCGTTGCGTCACCGCCTTGTATTTCGTGTAAAACCGCACCCCTTCCGGCCCATAAATGTGATGATCTCCAAACAGGGAATGCTTCCACCCTCCAAACGAATGAAACGCCATCGGCACCGGAATGGGCACATTGATCCCGACCATGCCGATTTGAATCGCGCTGGTGAAATCCCGCGCCGTGCCGCCATCGTTGGTGAACAACGCGACACCGTTGCCGTATTCGTGCTCGTTGATCATCCGTGCCGCGGCCGCGATGTCGGGCGCGCGAACGACGGACAACACGGGACCGAAGATTTCCTCCTTATAGATCCGCATGTCCGTTGTCACATGATCGAACAGACATCCGCCAAGGAAAAAACCATTCTCATAACCCTGGAGTTTCAACCCGCGGCCATCGACGACCAGGCTGGCGCCTTCCTGGACGCCCAGATCGACGTAGCCGAGTACTTTCTCCCTGTGCTCACGGGTCACGAGCGGACCCATCTCCGCCTCCGGATCGACACCGGGGGCGATTTTCAGCGCGCGCACGCGCGGGGCGAGTTTCGAGACCAGCGCATCGCCGGCCGAACCCACCGCGACGGCGACCGAGACGGCCATGCAGCGTTCTCCGGCGGCGCCATAGGCCGAACCCATCAGCGCGTCCACGGCGTCGTCGAGATCGGCGTCGGGCATCACCACCAGATGGTTTTTCGCGCCACCCAGGGCCTGCACGCGCTTGCCGTATGACGTGCCGCCCTTGTAAATCGTTTCGGCGATGGCGGTCGAGCCAACGAAGCTGATGGCGGCGATGCCGGGATGGGCGATGATCGTCTCAACCGCTTCGCGTCCGCCCTGAAGCACGGTGAACACGCCATCGGGCAGACCGGCCTCCTTCAACAAAGCCGCGAGTTTCAGGGAAACCGAGGGATCTTTCTCGGATGGTTTCAGAATGAAGCAATTGCCGCAGGCGAGCGCCACCGGCAGCATCCACAAAGGTACCATCAGGGGAAAATTGAATGGTGTGATGCCGGCGACGACACCGAGGGGCTGACGCATCGACCAGGCGTCGATGCCGGTGCCAACCGTTTCAGTGTATTCCCCTTTCAAAAGATGCGGGATGCCGCAGGCGAATTCGACGACTTCCAGGCCGCGCTG
>JAYVCG010000005.1:0-8230 GCA_043750075.1 Acetobacteraceae bacterium
TCGAACAGTCCGGCCCAGTACTCGGCGGGTTGCTCGTTGACGTGATGCAGGCCTTGCTGGCCGGGCAGCGCCGCGGAAAACAAGACGATATCAGAATGACGGACACAGTTCTCGATGACCATGGACGCGCACGAGGCATCGAGATGCTCGGCGACTTCCAGGCAGAGCGCCAGATCGAAGCGCCGGTGCAGATTGACGTGACGGCCCAGGTCGAGATGCAGGATGAGGCCGGGATCGATCGCGAGCGCGTCCTCGCCGAAGATTTCCATCTCAAGGCCGAGGATGGTCCGGGTGGAGGCAGTGGACAGGCATCGCAGCCAGTTGCCGGTGCCGCATCCCAGATCGAGGATGCTTTGGAAATCGAACCATTGCTCCAGGATCGCGCGCACGGCGGTCGCCGTGTAACGGGTCGTTTCCTTCAACCGTCTGTGTTCTGCGAGATGCGAAGGAATGGCGGTATCATCCATGAGGGATCCTCGGGTTTTCAGGTGCTTGAGAAGGGCGGCGCGCATGTCCCCAATGGCATCGCCGCCTCGCCAGGAGCGGCGGCAGGACCGCCAAAGGGGCGGTCGCCAAAGGGACGGTCACCAAAGGGGCCGTCAATGGGAAAGCAGCCTGTAGGCGGTCCTGGCCAGGGGCGCGGCTTTCGCGGCGGCCAGGCGGATGGGCGGGAACCGCATCATGCGCATCAACGGCATCATGGCGCGTATCGGCAGGCGCAGGTCCGCTTTGAGATGGGGCAGCAGAAGATGCAGATGCTCCATCGTTTCGTCGCGCGCGGCGGTATCGCCATCGCGCAGGGCGCGGTTATGATCGGCCAGGACTTCTTTCAGGAAGCGTGGCGCGATGTGGTTCCGGACACAGGCCTCGCCGGAAGGGCCTTCCGGCGCGAAAATCCCGGCCAGCTTGCGGAAATACACCATCCGGCTCCGCCGCATGTGCGGCGACCAGGACGTGCTGCCGCTGAAAACCCGCCATTGGGTCAGGGATTCCGGCAGATAGACATTGCCGAAACCATGGCGGAACAGCCGCAGGAACAAATCGTCGTCCTCATAGCCGATCAGCCTTTCATCGAAACCGCCCACCGTTTCGAACGCCGCCCGGCTCAGCAGCGACGCCGAGGGCACGACGCACATGTTATGGGCGACGCATCCGGTCAGGGTCCGCTTGGGATGCTCGATGCGCGGAAATTTGTCGAGCAGACGGCGTGTGACCATGCGCCCCCGCAGATCGACCTCATCGAGATTGCTGTAGACCCAGCCCAGTACCGGATCGCGGGTCTCGCGAAAGGGAACGGCGAGCTTCTCCAGATGATCCGGATACCACATGTCATCCTGATCCAGCAGCGCGATCAGCGGCGTCCCCGCCTGGGCGATGCCCAGATTGCGCGCCGAGGACTGGCCCCCGTTCCGCTTGCGGATCAGGGACAGGGCGTGCGTCCGGGCGATCCGCTCCACGATCGCGGCGCCGTCATCGGTCGAGCCATCGTCCACCACGATGATCCGCGCGGGGGGCGCGGTCTGCGCGAAAACGCTGTTCAACGCGTCCTCAATGAACGGAGCGCCGTTGTACAGAGGGATGACGGCGGTGATCGCCGGGTCTTCCATGATCCTTCCTTGTCCTTTCAGAGACGCGGGCCAGAGACGCGGGCCAGAGAGCGGGCCAGAGACGCGGCGCACCGCGGACGGCGGGTGAGGCGTCAGCCAGGGGTATGCCAGCCAGGGCCGAAAACCACCGGCGCGGTACCATGCCACCCTTTCCACTTCAAGGTCAGGAGAGGGATTTTGGCACGCCGCCGTCCTTTGGACAGGGGATGCTTCCGGTTTCGCATGGGCCGCGATCGAGCAGGAACCACAGGCGGAACAGCAAGGTTTCCAGCCATGTCCGCCGCGCCAGGCCAAGGCCGCGCAAAGCCCGGAAACGCGCCGCCACACCCCCCTGACGCGCCCGGTTGAGCAGCGCCAGCCCGTCGCGGGTTCCTTCGGGCAGATGCCCGGCCCCCGCCTGAAGCGCCGCGACGTGGCGCCAGAACCGGGCCATGAAGCTTGTCCGCCCCCGCCGCAGCGCCGCCACGGCGCGGCGCCACGATCCAAGCCGCTCGCCCACGAGGTTGCGGGCGTGCTGGCGATACAGGATGTCCGGTGTGTCCCCGGCGATGATCACCCCCTCATGGGCGGCGACGACCAGACAGGCCCACCAATCATGCCAGGTGTCCTCAGGCACGGGCAAGGCGTCGATCCGTTCGGCCGCCGCCCGGTTCAGAAGCATGCAGCAGCCCGGAATCGCGTTCTGGGTCAGCACATCGGGAAAGCCGAGGGGGTGGCGTGGTAACGGCGCCTGGCCAAGCGGACGCAGCGCCTCATCCACCAGCGTCCGCGCGCAGAAATACAGTGCCGGTTGTCCTTCGGGGACCATCCGCAGGGCCGCGGCGCCATGCGCCAGCTTCTCCGGCAGCCAGACGTCGTCCTGGTCGGAAAACGCGAACAAAGCCGCCGGTCCCGCCAGCGCCATGCGCGCCAGGGCCAGAAAACTTTCCGTCGCGCCCAGTCTTTCGTCCGTTGCCAGTCTTTCGTCCGTTGCCAGTTTTTTGTCCGTTGCCGGTCTTCGTTCCGCCGTGTGACTGACGCCCGCCGTGTGATTGATGCCCGTTGTGTGACGCAGGCAGCGCCCGGCTCCGGCACCGTTCGCGAAAGCTTCCACCATTGGCGCGCTGGCGTCACAGGAGCCGTCGTCGCGCCAGTACAACAGCCAGTTGGCGTGCGTTTGCCCAGAGTAACCGCGCAACTGTTCGTCGAGATACCGTTCGCCGTTGAACGTGGACAACAGAATCGCCACGCATGGGCCGTCCATCACCCCCCCGTCCTCCTTCCGGAAAACCTCCTGGGTTGTATCGTGCTTCGGGCTCATCTTTTCCCCATCTGGTTCCTCATCTCAGCCGGGGCGGGCTTTCCCACCGCTGAAACCGTGCTACACGCCCCATCCCATGCGCCACTTCCTCGATTTCGAAAAGCCAATCGCCGAGCTTGAGGGCAAGATCGAGGAACTCCGGCGGATGTCGGAACCCGACGGCCTCAATATCATGGAGGAGATCGGACGGCTCACCGCCGTCACCGATCGCCAGTTGCGCGCCACTTACGCCAAACTGACCGCGTGGCAAAAAACCCAGGTCGCCCGCCATCCGGACCGGCCCAGGGCGCTGGCGTACATCGCGGGACTGATCACGGCGTTCACGCCGCTGGCGGGGGACCGCGCGTTCGCCGACGACGCGGCGGTGGTCGGCGGTCTGGGCCGCTTCCGCGGGCGGTCGGTGATGGTACTGGGCACCGAGAAGGGCTCGGACACGGAAACCCGGATCGCGCATAATTTTGGCATGGCCCGGCCGGAAGGGTATCGCAAGGCCCGCCGCCTGATCGAACTGGCGGGCCGGTTTGGTCTGCCGATCCTCACCTTCGTCGATACCTCCGGCGCGTTTCCCGGCATCGACGCGGAGGCGCGGGGCCAGGCCGAGGCGGTCGCGCGCTCGATCGAGGCCTGCCTGGAAGCGCCGGTCCCCGTGGTGGCGTCGATCATCGGCGAGGGCGGCTCGGGCGGCGCCGTGGCGCTGGCCGCCGGGGACCGGGTGCTGATGCTGGAGCATTCGATCTATTCGGTGATCTCGCCCGAGGGCTGCGCGTCCATCCTCTGGCGCGATCAGGCGCAGGCAGGGGTGGCGGCCGAGGCGCTGCGTCTGACGGCGGAAGACCTGAAACGCCTGAAGATCGTCGATGAAATCGTGCCGGAGCCGGTGGGCGGCGCCCATCGCGACCCGGACGCGACCATCCAGGCCGTGGGAAACGCCGTCAGCATGGCGCTGGAAGCCCTGCTGCCGCTGGATGGCGCGACCCTGAGAGCGAGACGCCGGGAGAAGTTCCTCGACATGGGCCAGGAGACGATCGGCTGAGCCGTCCGTCATCCAATCGCCATTGGACCTTCAGGTGGTTTTCTTGTCATGGTTCACCCTGGACAGGGCTTCTCTCGCGGTGGAGGCGGCCTGTGAGGGGGAGACAACGCCACGCTCCGCGTGAACAACGATCTGACAGGAGCACGCTGATGGAAGCGCGATTGACCTTCTTCCTGTTGATCGCGCTGGCGCTGCTTCCGGTCCGCCAGGGGCTGGCGCAAACCGGCGTCGCGCCATCGCTGCAGAAAGTCCGGCACATCGTCGTGATTTTCATGGAGAACCGGAGCTTCGACGGCATGTTCGGCGCGTTCCCCGGCGCCAATGGGCTGGCCAGCGCGGGGGAGGCCGCCGTGCAGATCGACGCCGCGGGCCTGCCATACAAAACCCTGCCTCAGCCGATCGACAGCCACACTCAAAAACCCGATCCGCGTTTTCCCGCCGATCTGCCGAACCGGCCGTTCGAGATGAGCCCGTATGTGCCTCTGACGGACAAGACCGGCGATTTGATCCATGCGTTTCATCAGGAGCAGTGGCAGATCAACGGCGGGGCGATGAACCGTTTCGCTCAGGTGTCGAATGCCGCGGGTCTCGCGATGGGACATTACGACACCAGGGGCACGTTCTTGTGGGGTCTGGCCCAGGAGTTCACGCTGGGGGATGCGATGTTCCATTCGGCGTTCGGGGGGTCGTTTCTGAACCATGCCATGCTGGCCTGCTCCTGCGCGTTCCGCTGGCCGGAGGCGCCCGCGGACTGGGTCATGAAACTGGATGAACGGGGCGTGCTGGTGAAGGATGGGCGGGTGACGCCGGACGGGTACGCGGTCAACACGTCGCGTTCGGTCTATTTACATGGCCCTAAGGACATCGACCCGGCATGGCTGGTGCCGCCGCAAACGATGCCGCATTTCGGCGACCGGATGGACGCGGCGGGCGTGTCCTGGAAATGGTACGCGGGCGGATACGACGATGCCCTGGCCGGCCGCGCGCCGGAGGATTTCCAGTATCATCACCATCCGTTCCAGTATTTCGCGAACATGGCCCCCGGCTCCCCGGCGCAAAAAGCGCATCTGGTGGATCACGCGGATTTCCTCCGCGACATAAGAGAGAACACGCTGCCCCAGGTCGCGTTCTACAAACCCATCGGCGCGGTGAACCAGCACCCCGGTTATGCCGAGATACCGACGGGCGACCGCCATCTTCAGGACATCGTGGCACTGCTGCGCGCCAGCCCGGCCTGGGACAGCATGCTGGTGCTGATTACCTATGACGAGCATGGCGGGGCCTGGGACCACGTCGCGCCGCCGCGCCGCGACCGCTGGGGCCCCGGCACCCGCGTCCCCCTCATCGCCCTGGGCCCCATGGTGCGGCGCGGGTTCGTGGACCACACGCCGTACGATTTCGGCTCCATCCTGCGGACCATCCAGACGCGCTGGGGCGTGGCGCCGGTCAACGAGATCGATGGCAATGCGTATCCGATGTTTAATCTGCTGGCGCCAGGGGAGTAGTGGCCCGCGCCTCTCATACCGACCCGCTCAGAGAGTGACACACACCGTCATCCCCCGGCCCGGCCGGGAGATCGGAATCAGCACCGTGCCGTGACGGATGGCCCGGTCAGGCCGGGCCATGACGGGGCGGCACACCAAACTGCCCACTACCGGTGCGGGGCTTCCTTTCATCATCTGGATGTGGCTAGATATGTTCACACCCAACCAGCCGAGGGAGCAAAACAGGCTCCAACGCCTTACCATGATCGTCAGCGCGCCTGTCGCCGACAACCAGAACAGCCTCACCACCGGCCCGCGCGGCCCTGTGCGGCTGCTTATCTGGTACCCATTCATTGTGCCGGCCAGGACGTGGGATAATCCTACAAAGTGGTCACGGTCTTCATTCACGGACCAGGTCAATCAACGCAGCCAAGATCGGAGAGAAACATGGACGGAAATGACGGCCAGGGCGCTGGCAAGTGTCCGGTGATGGGCGGAGTACCCAAACATACGACTTTTGGAAGCAGATCGAACCGCGACTGGTGGCCGAACCAGTTGAACCTCCAGATTCTGCACCAGAACTCTTCCCTGTCCGATCCCATGGGCAAGGACTTCAACTATGCTGAAGCGTTCAAGAAACTCGATCTCAAGGCCCTGAAGAAGGACCTCCATGCGCTGATGACCGATTCGCAGGATTGGTGGCCAGCCGACTACGGTCATTACGGGCCGTTCTTCATCCGGATGGCGTGGCACGGCGCGGGCACCTACCGCATCGGTGACGGCCGCGGCGGCGCGTCCTCGGGCACGCAACGTTTCGCGCCGCTCAACAGCTGGCCGGACAACGTGAACCTCGACAAGGCGCGCCGGCTTCTCTGGCCGGTCAAGCAGAAGTACGGCAGCAAAATCTCCTGGGCCGACCTGATGATCCTCGCGGGCAACTGCGCGCTGGAGTCGATGGGGTTCAAGACCTTCGGCTTCGCCGGCGGGCGTGCGGACGTCTGGGAACCCGAAGAGGACATCTCCTGGGGGAACGAGGACACCTGGCTTGGCGACAAGCGCTACAGCGGTGACCGGGTACTCGAAAATCCCCTCGGCGCGGTGCAGATGGGCCTGATCTACGTGAACCCGCAGGGGCCTAACGGCACGCCGGATCCGCTCGCATCGGCCCGCGACATTCGCGAGACCTTCGCGCGCATGGCGATGAATGACGAAGAGACCGTCGCGCTCTGTGCCGGCGGGCACACGTTCGGCAAGACCCACGGTACGGGTGATGCGGCGCTTGTCGGTCCTGACCCCGAGGGCGCCAGCATCGAAGAGCAAGGCCTCGGCTGGAAACACGGCTTTGGCAGCGGCAAGGGCGTCCATACCTTCTCAAGCGGATTGGAAGGCGCATGGACTCCCAACCCGGTGCGGTGGGACAATGGGTACTTCGACACCCTGCTTGGCTACGAATGGGAACTGGTGAAGGGCCCCGCCGGTGCCTGGCAATGGACTCCGAAGGATGCATCCGCGGCGAACACCGTCCCGGATGCCCACGATCCTTCGAAACGGCACGCGCCCATGATGGCCACGACGGACATCGCATTGAGGGTGGATCCGATCTACGCGCCGATCTCGAAGCGTTTCCACGAAAATCCGGCTCAGTTCGCGGACGCGTTCGCCAGGGCGTGGTACAAGCTCACGCACCGCGACATGGGCCCGCGCTCGCGCTATCTTGGCCCGGAGGTTCCCGCGGAGGAGCTGCTGTGGCAGGATCCCATTCCGGCGGCCGATTACAAACTGATCGACGCGTCGGACGTCCGTGCCCTCAAAGCGAAGATCCACACATCGGGGCTGTCCATCTCCGAACTGGTCTCGACCGCCTGGGCCTCGGCGGTGACCTTCCGCGGTTCGGACAAGCGCGGCGGGGCGAACGGGGCGCGCATCCGCCTCGCGCCGCAGAAGAACTGGGAGGTCAACCAGCCGGCTCAAATGGCGGCCGTGCTTGAAAAACTCGAGGGCATCCGGAAGGAGTTCAACTCCGTGCAGCCTGGAGGGAAAAAAGTTTCGCTCGCGGATCTGATCGTCATCGGCGGCTGCGCCGCCGTCGAGCAGGCCGCGAAGAACGCCGGGCATGACCTGGAGGTTCCCTTCACACCGGGGCGCACGGATGCGTCACAGGCGCAGACTGACGTCGAGTCCTTCGCCGTGCTGGAACCGGCCGCGGACGGTTTCCGCAACTACCTCAAGGCCGAATACACCGTTTCGGCGGAGGAGATGCTGGTGGATCGGGCGCAACTCATGACGTTGACCGCCCCTGAGATGACGGTTCTCGTCGGTGGCATGCGCGTGCTGAATGCGAACTTCGGACAGTCACAGCATGGCGTGTTCACGAAGCGCCCTGGGACGCTCACCAACGACTTCTTCGTGAACCTGCTCGACAACAGCACAGAATGGAAACCGACATCGGGATCCGAAGACGTGTTCGAAGGTCGCGCACGCAGCGGGGGCGATGTGAAGTGGACAGGTACTCGCTGCGATCTTGTTTTTGCGTCCAACTCACAGTTGCGGGCCATCGCCGAGGTCTACGGGGCAAACGACGCACAGCCGAAGTTCGTGAAGGACTTCGTGGCGGCATGGACCAAAGTCATGAACGCCGACCGCTTCGACCTCGTGTAGGGGCGACACAGGGCGAGCGCGGCAGATCGGGACGCAACAAAACCGAAACGTGCGCTCTCTGTGACGAACGGAGGGCTTATGAGGCAACTAGGCACTCTGCGAGATGTTTTGCGCAGTGGTGCCGTGCCGATCTGCCGCGCTCGAATTG
>JAYVCG010000006.1:0-12764 GCA_043750075.1 Acetobacteraceae bacterium
GCGCCCGTCCACGCGATCTACCGCCGTCTCAACGACGAATTTCTCGATCCCGCCGTCTTCAATCCCGACAGCACCCTGGGCGTGCGCGGCCTGATCGACGTGTGGCGGCGCGGCCGGGTGGCAATCGCCAACGCGGTCGGCACCGGCGTCGCGGACGACAAGGCGGTGTACGCCTACATGCCGCGTATCATCCGGTACTATTTGTCCGAGGAGCCGATCCTGGCGAACGTCCAAACGCATATCTGCGGCGAGCCGGAGGGACTGGCGTACACACTCGATCATCTGCACGAGCTGGTGGTCAAACCCGTGGGCGAGTCGGGCGGTTACGGTCTGATCATCGGCCCCAGGGCGACAGCCCAGGAGAGGGCGGAGTTCCGGGAGAAGCTGGTGGCGGATCCGGGGAATTACATCAGTCAGCCGACGGTCAAATTATCGGTGTCGCCGACGCTGATGAATGGCGTGCTGGCACCGCGCCATGTCGATTTGCGCCCCTTCGCCGTCACCGGCAAGAAGACCTGGGTTTTGCCCGGCGGGCTGACGCGGGTGGCGTTGCGGGAAGGGTCGCTGGTGGTCAATTCCTCGCAGGGTGGTGGTTCCAAGGACACATGGGTGCTGGAATGAGCGAGATGATCGATGCCTCCGGCAATCCCAGGGGCGGCCCGATTCTGCTGTCCCGCTATGCCGAATGTCTGTTCTGGCTGGCCCGCTACATGGAACGGGTGGAAAGCCTCGCGCGCATTCTGGAAATCACCGATACCTTCGTGCGGCACGGCGCGGATCAGTCAGGCTGGCTGTCGGTCATCCAGATCAACGCCGATGAGGAACGCTTCCTGGAAAAACATGGTCAGGCCAACGCCGAGACCGTCCTGGCCTTCTATCTGACCGACCGCGAAAACCCGACTTCCATCGCGACCTCCCTGTTCGCGGCACGGGAAAACGCGCGCACCCTGCGTCCGATGATCTCGGTCGAGATGTGGGCGCAAATCAACATGTTCCACAACCGCGCCCGCGAACTCACCGCCGGGGAGGCGCGGCCTTCCGATGTCGCGCAAATCTGCGCCTTTCTGAAAGAAGGCTGCCAGACCCACGCCGGCATCACCGAAGGCACCTTCTTCCGCGACCAGGGCTGGGCTTTTTATGCGATTGGTAAATATCTGGAACGTGGGGATCAGACATCGCGGCTGGTGGATATCAAATATCACACTTTGTTGCCATCGGTACGCGATGTCGGCGGTCCTCAGGATGTCAACCAGTGGCACGCGCTGTTGCGCGCGGCGGCGGGATATCACGCGTTCCGCCGCGTCTACCCCAGCGGCATGACGCCCGCCTCGGTCGCGGGGTTCCTGCTGCTGAACCACTCCTTCCCCCGTTCCATCGTCCAAAGCGTGCATCAGATCGAGATGCACCTCACCCAGCTCAGTTCCGGTTACGGTTTGTGGGGCGCCAACGCGGTGCTGGAACAACTGGACGCGTTGCGCGCGGCGGTGATGGACCAGACGATCGAACAAATCCTCGCCCATGGACTGCACGAGTTCCTGGACTGGGTGCAACTCCAGTTTCTGGGCGTGACCGCGACGATCGCGGACCAGTTCTGGCGGGTCAGGGAAACGGGGGGGTGAAACGGCGAGGATGATGGGACATGCGGCCAGCGGCGGCACGCGGGGGCTTTTGGCTGGCTTGCGGCGCTTACATCGTTCTTCTGCACGCCGTGCTGCTCGTGCTGGTGGTGAAGACCAATTTTTTGCTGCTCGCGGGTAAAACCCTTGGTTTCCTTCCGCCGGAGGAATGGAATACCGAACTGGCCACGCGCCTGCTGGAACAGGCCGGGGAGGACAAAACCGTTCCGCCAGGACAGGTCGTTCTGCTGGGCGACAGCATCATCGCGCAACTGGATGCGCGTCAGATAACCCCGGACACGGTCAATTTTGGCATTGGCGGCGATACGACACGCACTTTGCATGTCCGGCTGCCGGTGCTGCATTCCGTGCCGCGCAGCCGGGCGGCGGTGATCGGGGTCGGCGTCAACGATCTGAAATACCGGCCGGTCGAGCAGATCGCGCGGGATTACCAGACCATGCTCGACCAGTTGCCGCCCATGCTGCCGGTCCTCGCCGTATCCGTCCTGCCCGTCGATGAGAACGGTCCGGCGGCCCGGCAGCGGCCTTATCTGCGCAACGCGCACGCGCGGGCACTGAACGCGGAGATCAAACGCCTGTGCGCGGCACGCGCCGGGTGCGGGTTCCTGGATGCCTGGCCCGTCCTGGCACAAGACGCCGTTCACGCGGGCGATGGATGGCATCTCTCCGCCAAAGGCAATCTACTTCTGGCGCGCGCCATTCGTGACGCCTTGCCCGCGCGGTGAGGGTCGGGGAGACATCCCATCAGGGTCATCCCATTTTGGGCCGGGCCTGAAGCGG
This sequence comes from Acetobacteraceae bacterium, assembly GCA_043750075.1. Lineage (GTDB taxonomy): Bacteria > Pseudomonadota > Alphaproteobacteria > Acetobacterales > Acetobacteraceae > Rhodopila. Next base: position 2,418 of record JAYVCG010000006.1, read on the forward strand.
ACGGCGCCAGTTCCGTATCAAATGCATCAACGGATGCTCAACCCAGCGCGACACAAGAATACCGCCCCCGATGGCCGCGGCTGACAGCAAGAAAAATTGCACGAGTACCGGCAATGTCTCATTCAGCCTCGTGACGAGCAGCGTTTTCCAGACCATGCCAATGAAGACGAACTGAAACAGATAGATCGAATAAGACGCGGCGCCGGTTTGCTGGAGCAGCACTGGCACGCGCGAAGGCCGTTGCTGGTCGGCCGCGGCGATGCCCAGTACGATGCAGGCGGAGGGAATGCCGTAGGCAAGGCGGGCCGCGCCGCCATGACCATCCAGGATCAGCAGATCTTCCAGCACGCCAAAGGCGGCGAAAGCAACGATCCCGGCCACCGCCAAAAGCTTCGCCTGGGGTACCGTGAAGTTCTTCAGCACCCAGGCGGCGGCCATGCCCAGAAAGAACTCCAGATTATAAGCGCCGTGGAACTGTGATGGCAGCCATTGGGTCTCATATGAAAAGACCATGGCCAGCACCGTGCAGGAGAACCAGAGCGCCATGACCGCCAGACCGGCTGTCCGGTGGAGGATCAGCACGCAGAACAGCGCGTAGAACAGCACCTCGTACCGCAGGGTCCACGCCACGCCCAGTACCATGTCGCGGTCCGAGGGCAGCAACGACGCGGACCAGGCGATGTCCGTGAATGATGGTGCCTCGTGATTCCCCGCGAGCATCAGAAGCACTGTCATCGTCAGCGCGACCCAGTACGTTGGCGCCAGCCGTGTGAAACGCCGTTTGACGTAACGGGTGAAGCGGTCGGGGTGGCCCACATCGCCGTGATGGACGAACAGGATGATGAAACCGCTGATCACGAAAAAGAAATCGACGCCGGCGTGACCAAATTGAAACAAGGATTTCAACAAAGGGGCGCCGGAGGTTTTATCAAGATGCCGGGCGACGTGGTACAATATGACCAGGCTCGCCGCGATGCCGCGGCTGGCTTCGATGCCGGCAAGTCTGCCTGGCGCCTGATTGTCCGCGAGGATCGAAGCGGCGCTCAGGCTCGCCGTGTCTCTCAGGCTCGCCATGTCTCTCAGGCTCATCGTGTCTCGCGGTGTGTCCGGGAGGCATCGCGCCATCCCGGAACAGTAACGGGTTCGCCCGCCGGCAGGGGCAGCGGCGGCTTGCGCCATCCCGCCGCGTGCGGGACCGGTGTTGACCGCGCGACACCGCGCCAGCCCGTCAACGTTTTGTCCTCGGCCCGCTCCGCGTGCCATACATAAGCGCGCAGGCATATCCCCATCGAGACAAAGTACCAAAAGGGCGGCTGGAACGCGATGCCAACGAAGGCTCCCGCGCTGAGAAACACCATCAGTCCGGCCTGCACCGCGTCGGACATGTCCGCGACCCAGGCCAGCTCGGGGATTTTCCGGCATTTCGAGGCGAGGCGCCACAAGGAGACCAGGGTGGACAGGGCAAGCAGCACGAACATGAGGAAGCCGGGGATGCCGAGTTCCCCCAGCACCTCGAAATAAATGCTGTGGAAAGCGCGTCCGTTCTGCACCATGCCGCCGGGACTGGCATCGTCGCCCGGAATGACGATGGTGTTTATCAGATAGGAGTCGAAGCTACCGCCCATGGGATGTGCCGCGACGTAACCCAGCGTCCATTGCCAGACCAGCACGCGGATCATCGCCGAGCTTTCCGTCTTGTATTCCGTCATCGTCGCGCCGCGATTGCTCCAGCTCTCCATCGCCACGCTGGCGACGATGACGCCGGCCGCCAGGGCGAACATGCCGAACAGCACTTTCCGGCGGGAGCGCATGAACATGTAAACGCCCAGTACGCCCAGGCCGATCAGGGCACTGCGCTGATAAGTTCCGATGGCGGTGATGAGCGCCAGCAGCGCCACACCGGCATAGGCGAGCGGCATGAGTGGCAGCTTCGGCACCAGCTTGCCGTGTTTGCCCAGATACAGCGCCAGCGGCACGGCCATGAGACAGACGGTGGAAAGATAACCGCCTTCCCCCAGCCCGGCGTTGACTCCGATCAATCCCAGATTGCGGCCATATCCACCGCCGGACAGCATCACCTTGATGCCGAAGGGAATGAAGTTGGCCGCCAGCGCGAAGACGTAGACCTGCGCGAAGGCCTCGATCTGGATGCGGGAGCGGATGACCAGGGGCAGGAAGGCGGCGAACAGCACCACCTTGAAAGCCCAGTCCCATTTTTCCCAGGCGCGGATGGGCACCTCGGCCCACATCAGGGTCGCGGTCATCCACAGCGCCATCATGACCTGCAACACGGATTGCATCGTCAGCGGTGGCGGCGACCGCCGGTCCAGGGCGAAATAGCTCAGAATCGCTCCGCCCCCCATGATCAGGGCGACGGGAAGCTGATTGAGGACGATATACGCCACTTCCTGCGGGCGGAACGTATCGACCCAGACATAGCCAAGCGTCATCACGAACGGCGCGGCGGTTCCCAGGCCGAGGAAGGCCAGGTAGACGAACAGCAGCCACAGACTACGAAGCATGGCCGGTGGCCTCGCGTGTCAGAACAAGGGAAAAAGGACTGGCGCCGGCCGGGGGCATCGGCTGGCGTGGCGGCTCCATCATCGGGTCCGGGTCACACGGCCGCGTGCCGCGTGTCTGCCCATCCGCGCATCGGAAGATCGTGTGTCAGAAGATCGTGTGTCAGAAGACCGGGCGCCGGATGGCCGCGCGTCAGGGGAAGCAGGCGCCTGGTCCTCTGGCCGCAATCGCAGGCCGGAACTGTCGGTGCCCGTCTTCAGCGGCCGGAACCACGGCAGCATGGCATCCAGTTGCACCGCCCGGAAGATCACGAGCAGCATCATGATGGAACTGAAAAGAATGCCGGTGAGGTCGAGCATGGCGGGATCCCTGTGCGCGCGGGTTTCGCATGCGACCTGCTACGCCCTGGTGTCGGGCGTCTCTATACAGGCTGTCCTCCGCCGCCGTCACGCGTTCTGATGCGGGCACGCGGCACATTGGCTGAGCAGGGGAGCAGGCCGGGGGTTTGCAACCAACGGTCCGCCGCGCGCCATGGGTTTCAGTCCCCGCGCAGCACGCGCCCGGCGACGGCATCCAGCTTCGCCGCGAGGTCCGCGGAGCGCATTCCGGGCGCGGTGATGATCGCGTGATCCAGGGCGTGGCCGCAGCCCTGACCGCAGGGCGGTCTTGGGGCGCCGATCGCGGGAACCAGCGCCCGCACCAGGGTACGGGCCTTGTCCGCGTTCTCGAACAGCACTTTCACCACGGCTTCCACGGTCACGTGGTCGTGGTCCGGGTGCCAGCAGTCGAAATCCGTGACCATGGCGATGGTCGCGTAACACATCTCCGCCTCGCGGGCGAGTTTGGCTTCCGGCATGTTGGTCATGCCGATCACATGGCAGCCCCAGGCGCGGTACAGTTCGCTCTCGGCTTTGGTGGAGAATTGCGGGCCTTCCATCACCAGATAGGTGCCGCCGCGGGTGATGGGCAGGGACAGCGCGTGCGCCGCCGTCTCTACCGCGCCGCCCAGACGGGCGCAGACCGGGCGGGCCATGGAGACATGGGCGACGATGCCTTCGCCGAAGAAGCTTTTCTCCCGCGCGAAGGAGCGGTCGATGAACTGATCGACGATGACGAACTGGCCGGGTGCGAGGTCTTCGCGCAGGCTGCCGACCGCGGACAGCGACAGCACGTCGGTCACGCCGGAGCGTTTCAGCGCGTCGATGTTGGCCCGGTAGTTCAGGTGGGTGGGGGAGGTGGGGTGGCCGCGCCCGTGTCTGGGCAGGAACACACAGCGTATGCCGTCCAGGCGGCCGGACAGGAGGGCATCGGAGGGATCGCCCCAGGGGGTTTCGACCTTTTTCCAGGTCTTTTCCTCCAGGCCGTCGATGTCGTAGAGGCCGGAGCCGCCGATGATGCCGATGACCGGTTCCGTGGCCGCGGGGTGGGTCATGTGTGGCCTTTCCTTGTCGTCATGGCGCGTTGGCGGGGCGGGGCCTCGTGGTTTTTTCCCTCAGTCTCCGTCCGGAAACTCCGCGCGTGTCCGGGGCGGCGGAAAGACTTTCAACACGGAGATCACGGAGAACCACGGAGGCGCACGGAGGTTCTTCCCTGAAACCAGCGGGCGCGGCGCGCGTTGTTCGCCTTCTCCGTGGTCCTTCGTGGTTCTCCGCGAACTCCGTGGTGAACCCTTCCGCCGCCATCAGCCCATGCGGACTTTCAGACAATGGCTCCCCGGCTCAATGCACGTCCGCCCACACCTTGCGCTTCACCAGATACGCCAGCACGGTCATCAACGTCAGGAACAGGATCGCGCGCACACCCATCTGCTTGCGCTCGACCAGTTCTGGATTGGAGGCCCAGGTGAGGAAGGTGGTGACGTCGCGGGACATCTGATCGACGGTGGTGGGCGTGCCGTCCATGTAGGCGACCTTGCCATCGTCCAGCGGTTTCGGCATCGCGATCTGATGGCCGGGATACATCTTGTTGTAGGCCATGCCATCCTGCATGGGGAAACCGGCGGGCGGCTCGACATAACCTGTCAACAGACCATGGATGTAATCGGCCCCATGCTCGCGCGCGTTGACGATCAGCGACAGATCGGGCGGATAGGCGCCATTGTTGGCGGCCCGCGCGGCCCGCTCATTCGCGAACGGCGAGCGGAACTGACTGGCAGGCGTGGCCGGACCCTCCTTCGGCTGCCCGGAATCGTCGATTCCCTGCGGCACGGTGAAGTTGGAGGCGACGGCTTTCACATCGGCCTCGCTCAGGCCGATGCCGGTCAGATCGCGGTAATGCAGCAGCCGCATCGCGTGGCAGGCGGAACAGACCTCGGAATAGATCTGATAGCCGCGTTGCGCGGAGGCGATGTCGAAACTGCCGAAAATACCGTCGAAGCTCCATTTCTGGTGCGCGGGCACCGGAGCTTCATGACTGCTCTCCACCGGCTGAGACGGACGCGCCGCCGTCCCTACGGTCGTGGCGGGCTTCTTTTCCTCGGCGGCGGGCGCGGACGCCATCAGACCCGCGGCCATCGCGGAGATGACCGCGAGGGAAGCGAACAGGGAACTGGGCGTGCGCATCAGTGGCTCTCCAGCGGGCGGCCGGTGACCGCCTGGGTAATGCTTTCGGGCAGCGGCAGCGGACGCTCCAGCTTGCCGAGGATCGGCAGGATCACCAGAAAGTGGGCGAAGTAATACAGCGTGGCGAGACGGCTGAGCACGACATAGATGCCCTCGGGTTTGTGCGCGCCGCAAATGCCCAGTACGATGAAGGACGCCACCCAGACGAAGATCAGCCAGCGGTAGATCGGCCGGAAGCGGGCGCTGCGGACGCGGGACGTGTCGAGCCAGGGCAGGATGAACAGCACCAGCAGCGAGGCGAACATCATGCACACGCCCAGGAGCTTGTTGGGCACTGAGCGCAGGATGGCGTAGTACGGCAGGAAGTACCACTCCGGCACGATGTCGGCGGGGGTTTGCAGCGGGTTCGCCTCGATGAAGTTGTTGGCGTCGCCCAGAAAGTTCGGGGCGAAGAACACCAGGGCGGCGAAGAGGATCAGGTAGACGCCGATGCCGACGCTGTCCTTGGCGGTGTAGTACGGGTGGAACGGCAGCGTGTCCTGTGTTCCCTTGGGGTCGATGCCCAGAGGGTTGTTGGACCCGGTGATGTGCAGCGCCGCGACATGCAGGAAGATCACGCCCACCAGGATGAACGGCATCAGGTAATGCAGCGCGAAGAAGCGGTTCAGCGTCGGCTGATCCACGCTGAAGCCGCCCCACAGCAGGGTGACGATGTATTTGCCGATGCCCGGAAAGGCCGAGAACAGGTTGGTGATGACGGTGGCGCCCCAGTACGACATCTGGCCCCAGGGCAGCACGTAGCCCATGAACGCGGTGGCCATCATCAGGATCAGGATCACCACGCCGAGGATCCACAGCAGCTCGCGCGGGGCCTTGTAGGAGCCGTAATAGAGGCCGCGGAAGATGTGGATATAGACGACGATGAAGAACATCGACGCGCCGTTCTGATGCACGTAGCGGATCAGCCAGCCATAGTTCACGTCGCGCATGATGTGCTGCACGCTGTCGAACGCCAGCGCCGCGTTGGGCTGGTAGTGCATCGCCAGGAAGATGCCGGTCAGGATCATGATGACCAGGTTGACCATGGCGAGGGCGCCGAAATTCCAGAAATAGTTGAAATTGCGCGGCGTCGGGAAGACGCCGTACTCCTTCTGGATCATCGTGATGATGGGCAGACGGCTATCGATCCAGTTCAGCACCGGATTGGCGACGTCACTTTTATGCAGACCGGCCATGACGGTTTCCTGATGGAGCCTGGCTACGAGCCTGGGCTTTTGCGGGGGCTGTGAATGTCAGCCGATCTTGACGCGCGTGTCCGACTCGAATGCGTAGGGCGGCACGGGCAGGTTCGACGGCGCCGGTCCCTTCCGGATGCGTCCCGAGGTATCGTACTGGCTGCCGTGGCACGGGCAGAACCAGCCGCCCCAGTCGCCGCGCATGTCGGTGGGTTTGTTGCCCAGGGGAATGCAGCCGAGATGGGTGCAGATGCCCACCAGGACGATCCATTGGTCGTGGCCCGGTTTGACCCGCGCCTTGTCCGGCTGGTTGTCGTTCAGGTCGCCGGGTTTCACCGCGCGCGCCTCGGCGATTTCCTTGTCCGTGCGATGGCGGATGAAGATCGGCTTGCCTTGCCACATCACCGTGATGCCCTGGCCGGGCAGGATCGCTTGCAGATCCACATCGACCGACGACAGCGCCAGCACGTCCTTGGACGGGTTCATCGAGCCGACCAGGGCCCAGCCGATCGAGCCCGCGAAGATCGCGGCGCCTGAGGCGGCGAGCAGGTCCAGAAAGTCGCGTTTGCTGCCATCCACCGGATGGTCATGGTCTGTGGAGGCGGGCGAGTCAGCCATATTCCCCTCATGTTCCCCGGCCGTCGCGGCCGGAACCGTCATTGATCCATCTCCGGCCCCTCATCCCCCTGGGTCTCCCCTGGGCATGACTGACCGCGGACCGTCCGCCCTGGACGTCCCGCTCAGAGTGAGCGCAGTTTAGAAGCGTGCCACGCCTCCCGCAACCAACCCTCGGGGGTTTTTCCCCGGCAATGCCCCTCTCGGGACGCGTCCGTGGGATGCTTTCCCCTGGGAAGGCCCTTCCGGCTGACACTCCCGCGGAGTACCAACCGTTTTGGACGGTCGCCGTTCCGGAGCTTCCACCAGCGGGGACCATACATCCCCTGGACATCCCCCTGGGCCATCCCCCTGGACATCCTCCCTTTGGGCATTCCCTGGATCGCCGCTTTTTGGCGGCCATCCCTGGAATCAGTCGCGAAGCGGGCGTACTCTGACCAGCCGCTGGGAACAAGCCCCTGTAACCGATCCCCTCCCTGAAAGGAGGGGGCTTTTCCATACCGCCTGAGCGGTCAGATCAAACCGGCTTCTGGTTTCCGTATACGCCAGCTTGTGCAGATCGAACTGGCGGTAAGCCTGGGCGTTGAAACCCGTCTCCGCCAGCCACGAGCACGCTTCGTTGCACCGCGCCAGCGTCGCCGTCAGGCAAGCGGCCTGTTCGGGCGAGGGCAGGAGTTTCAGGGCGGCTACCAGCTTCATTCCTTCCAGTATGGAGAACAATTGATGCACTGTCAAGAACTTTCGCGCATTGCGCGAACCGTGCCTCCTCCCGGCCCTGAAGGACCGGGTTTCCGGCGCGGAGAATGCGGATGACCCTGAAATCGCACGAAACCGTGACCCACACCACGCATGAGACCCTGAAACAGCCCGCCCGCCTTTGGTTCGAGGCCCTGCGCGACCGCCTCCGCGCCGCGTTCGAGGCCATCGAGGACGAAGGCGGCCCCAACCCCGGCCGCTTCGTTTCCACTCCGTGGGACCGGCCCGAGGGCGGTGGCGGCGTCATGAGCGTGATGCGCGGCCAGGTGTTCGAAAAGGTGGGCGTCAACGTCTCCACCGTCTGGGGAGAATTCAGCCCGGAATTCCGCGCCTCCATTCCCGGCGCCGCGGAAGACCCGCGCTTCTGGGCGTCGGGCATCAGCGTGGTCGCGCACATGCGCAGCCCGCGCGTGCCGGCGGCGCATTTCAACACAAGGATGCTGGTCACGACCGAAGGCTGGTTCGGCGGCGGCGGCGACCTGACGCCAATGCGCCTCGACTCGGCGGAGGCCCAGGAGGACGGCGCCGATTTCCACACCGCCTTCCGAAGCGCCTGTGACCGCCACGATCCGGCGTACTACCCGGAGTTCAAGGCCTGGTGCGACCGCTATTTCTTTCTGCCGCACCGCGATGAACCGCGTGGCATGGGCGGCATCTTCTTTGACCGCCACCGCACCGGCGACGCGGCGCGCGACTTCAGCTTCGTCCGCGACGTGGGGGAGGCGTTCCTCGACGTGTTCCCCCGCCTCGTCCGCCGCCGGATGCGCGAACCCTGGACGGCGGAGGAACGCGAGCATCAGTTGCTCCGCCGCGGCCGGTACGTGGAGTTCAACCTGATCCATGACCGGGGCACGCTGTTCGGCCTGAAAACCGGCGGCAACGTGGAGGCGATCCTGATGAGCCTGCCGCCCGAGGTGAAATGGGCGTGAGTAATCCTTGCTGAGTGGAACACGGTTTCCGGCCCGTCCAGGCGCGCATGAAGGGAATTCTCCAGTGGCGTCTCCGGAAAAGTCAACATCATCGGGCCATGTTTTGATCCAGGGGGCACGGCCCGCACGCCCCCCACACCATGTCCCCGGCGGTCAGTCCCCCGGATCGATCCAGCCGATATGCCCGTCGGCGCGCCGGTACACCACGTTCAGCACGCCCGAGTTCACGTCGCGGAACATCAGCACCCGGTGATCGGCGAGTTCCATCCGCATCACCGCCTCGCTGACCGACAAATGCGAAATCTCCGTCTTCGTTTCGGCGATCACCGCCGGGGCGGTGGCCCGTGCGGTTTCCGCCGCCGTTTCCTCGTCATGATCGTCGGCCTCGGCGCGCAGGATTGTCTGGCGCGCGAGGTCGGGACGCGCGCGGTGCGCCAGATCGCGCGCGTGATCGTTGACCCTGCGGCGATAGCGCCGCAATCGCTTGCCGACATGGGTGGCGGCCTTGTCGAAGGCGACATAGGCGTCCGCGCCCTCGGCTTCTCCCCGTAACGTCAGTCCGCGTCCGGCATGAAGATTGATGTCGCAGGTGAAACCGAGGCGGGAGCGGGCGAATGTGATCCGCGCGTCCTGCGCGTGCTCGAAATATTTTCCCGTGATACCGGTGAGTTCCCGCGACACGCGCTCGCGCAGCGCGTCGGAGAGTTCCACCTGTTTACCGGAAATCGTGATTTGCATGTGCCTTTGTCCTTCCGAACAAACGTCGTTCCGAACGAACGGAGCGGCCCAGGAGGACTCGTCCAAAGGAGTCATGCCCAAGGGAAATACCCGAGGAAACATGCCCGAGGGGAACACGGCTTAACGGCACTTGCCTTCCATCAGGCGGGTACCGCCTTGGCCCGCCGGCGACCCACCGAGTTCGGGATGCGCATCGCCTCCCGGTATTTGGCCACTGTTCGGCGGGCGATGTCCACACCTTCCTGACGCAGGATCGTCACGATCTGATCGTCGGACAGGATGGCGGCGGCTGATTCCGCCTCGATCAGGCGGCGCATGCGATGGCGCACCGCTTCCGAACTGTGGCCCTCGCCGCCGCCGACCGCGCTGATGGAGGTGGTGAAAAAATATTTCAGTTCGAAAATGCCGCGCGGTGTCGCGATGTATTTGTTGGAAGTCACACGGCTGACCGTGCTTTCATGCATCTCCACCGCCGCGGCGATGTCGCGCAGGATCAGCGGGCGCAGATACGCGACTCCCTGACGCAAGAACCCGTCCTGCATCCGCATGATCTCGGCCGCGACCTTCAGGATCGTCTGCGCGCGCTGTTGTAACGAGCGCACCAGCCAGTTCGCGCTCGCCAGATGATCGGCGATGAACACCCGGTCCGCCTTGCTCGCCTTCGGCGCGATCCGCGCGTGAAACCTCTCATTCACCAGCACCCTGGGCATGGTGTCGGGGTTCAGTTCGATGATCCATTCACCGCCGGGAGCCGGGCGCATCAGCAGATCGGGCACGATGGCGCGGACCGGCTCGGCGTCGTACCCGGCGCCGGGTTTGGGGTCGAGCGCCCGGATCTCCGCGATCATTTCCCGCAGATCCTCGGCGTCCACGCCGCACCGCGTCATCAAGGCGCGCAGATCGCGTTTGGCCAGCAGGTCCAGATGGCCGAGCAGCGCCGCCATCGCCGGGTCGAGCCGGTTCTTTTCCGCCAGTTGCGCGGCGAGGCATTCC
>JAYVCG010000007.1:0-6243 GCA_043750075.1 Acetobacteraceae bacterium
CCCTGCATGAAATCGAATTTGTCCTTCATCTCCTTGTATTTCATGAAGGCCTGGTATTCGAGTTCCGGCATCCCGATCGTGTCCAGCAGATGGCTGTAGGCGGCGATGTGGATCGTCTCGGTGTTGGAGAACGCCGACAGCATCATCAGCACCTCGGTGGGTTTGAACACCTGGGAGTAGTGCTTCATGTAACAGTTGTTCACCTCGACATCCGCCTGGGTGAAGAAGCGGAAGATCTGCGTCAGCAGATTGCGCTCGGAATCGCTCAGGTTGCGGTGCCAGTCCTTGACGTCATCGGCCAGCGGCACTTCCTCGGACAGCCAGTGGACGCGCTGCTGCGTCAGCCACGCCTCATAAGCCCAAGGGTAGCGGAAGGGCTTGTAGACGGGGTTTTCAGTGAGCAGGTCGAAGCGAACCGGATGTTCGTCGGCGGCGCGGGACATTCCGTCCATTCTGGTCGTGCTCCGTTGAGGGGTACTGGGCGAGTCGGGAAGGGCAGACGCCACCGATGGTAGGAGACTGTGACCGCGGCGCAAGATGTGGCACGGGAGAAGTGGTGTTCTCCCTCCGGCCCTCTGCTTCTCTGGTCCTCTGAAATGAATCCTGGCGGTGCCGGCCAAGGACACGCACCGCGGCGATGAGGCGCCTGAAGCCCGGACCAGGCCAAGGGTGAGGGTCTGACCGGAACGGCGCCTCCCCTTCCCTCCGCCGTCTCTCAGCCACCGCGCGCGAGGAGAACCTCGTGCTCCTCCGGCGTGCGCAGCGTCAGCGCCAGCGCGTGCATGCCCCCCGCCTCGACCGGGCCGAACTCACTGGCGAGCGCCTCATGCACGGCGCGCGACCGTGCCACCCGGCTCATGCCCTGGAACGCCGTGCTGACCAGCAACACAGTGTAATGTGTCTGACCGCCCGCCCCCGCGCCCGCGTGACCGGCGTGATGCGCGCTGTCATCCGTCACCCGCGACAGGGCGGGCGCGAAAGCCGCCGTCAGCGCCGCGGCGATCCGGCCGGCGCGATCAGGAGCACTGTGATTGGGTTCATCTTTCATCCCCTTAGCTAACCTCGGGGCTTCCCCATTGCCAATCCCCCACGCCCCCGGCCATAGTCCCGGCATGATGCGCCGACCTGTCCGAGCCAGGGCCTACGCTCCCGACCCAGCCGCGCCGGGCCGGTGCTGCGACATGCCGGACTGCGGCGCTCCTGGTGAGTACCGCGCGCCCAAATCACGCAACACCCTGCGCGATTACTGGTGGTTCTGCCTGAACCATGTGCGCGCCTACAACAGCTCCTGGGACTATTATAAGGGCATGTCCCCGGCGGAGATGGAGCGCGAGGTCCGCGCCGACACCGCCTGGCAGCGCCCCTCCTGGCCCCTCGGACGGCTTGGCGCGGCGGCCTGGGATGAGGAAGCACTGCGCGATCCGTTGCATATCCTCGCCAGCGCCGGGATCAACCAGGGCAAATCCCGCGGCACGGAAAACACCCCCGGCGATCTGCGCGAGCCGCTGGCCACGCTTGGCCTGTCCTGGCCCACGACGCTGGACACGGTGAAAACCAAATACAAGGAACTCGCCAAACGCCACCACCCGGATGCCAATGGCGGCAGCCGGGATTCCGAGGAACGGCTGAAAACCATCAACCTCGCCTACGCCGCCCTGCGCTCCCGCCTCGCGCAGGAACCCAGGCTGGCGTCCACGGGATGACGGGCTGGAAAGCTGGCGCAGCGGGCTGTGTGAGGCTGTCCGCGCCGTGCCGGTGGAAAAGAGGATAAATACACCACAAAGGCACAAAGACACTAAGAACTTCCTGTAAATTCAATAAAATACCTTTGTGTCTTAGTGTCTTTGCGGTGTATTTTCCTTTTCTCCGTGGTACGGAAACAGGCGTGGGACCATGCGGAAAATCGCGCCAAACCTTCCCCCGGCGCCGCGCCAGGAAACCGATGGCCTTGCGTGACCGGGCGATCGGCGTAAACTTTCGGAAAATCGCAACAGGATCATCTGGACTATGAATGACGCCGTGGAACTCCGCCCGACCTCCGCGATCGACCAGCCGGACACCAAGGTGTCGGTCCGCGAACAGTTCGATCTCGACATCGACATGGAGGTGCCGGCGTTCTCGGTCCGCACCGAGCATGTGCCGGACCTCGACACATCCTACAAATTCGACCGGGAAACCACGCTCGCGATCATCGCGGGCTTCGCCCATAACCGCCGGGTGATGATCCAGGGCTATCACGGCACCGGCAAATCGACCCATATCGAACAGGTCGCCGCCCGCCTCAACTGGCCCTGCATCCGGGTGAACCTGGACAGCCACATCAGCCGCATCGACCTGATCGGCAAGGACGCCATCGTCCTCAAGGACGGCAAACAGATCACCGAATTCCGCGAAGGCATCCTCCCCTGGGCTTTGCAGCACGCCTGCGCCCTGGTGTTCGACGAATACGACGCGGGCCGCCCCGACGTGATGTTCGTGATCCAGCGGGTGCTGGAGGTCGAGGGCAAGCTCACCCTGCTCGATCAGAACCGCGTCATCCGTCCGCACCGCTCCTTCCGCCTGTTCTCGACGGCCAACACGGTGGGTCTGGGCGACACGACCGGCCTCTATCACGGTACGCAGCAGATCAATCAGGGCCAGATGGACCGCTGGAACATCGTCGCCACCCTGAACTACCTGCCGCATGCCATGGAAACCGGCATCGTGCTGTCCAAGATGGGCATCGACCCGTCGAAAGACCCGGCGATGAAGAAGCGCGTCGAGAGCATGGTGGCGCTGGCCGACCTGACCCGCGCGGGCTTCATCAACGGCGACATCTCCACCGTCATGTCCCCCCGCACCGTCATCACCTGGGCCGAGAACACCCGCATCTTCGGCGATGTCGGCTTCGCCTTCCGCGTCACCTTCATGAACAAATGCGACGAGGCGGAACGCTCCACCGTCGGCGAGTACTACCAGCGCTGCTTCAACGAGGACATTCCCACCGGCGGCTTCACCACCCGCAAGTTCGGATAAGCGCATGAGCGGGTCGGTCAACAAGGACAACGCGCGCTCGGAGGACTTCAAGCGCGCCACCGCCGGCGTCCTGCGCGCCATCGCCGAACAGGCGGACGTGCAGGTCGCGTTCCAGCCCGGCCCGTCCGGTGTCACGGGCAAACGCGCGCGTCTGCCCTTGCCGACCCGCGCCCTGCCCCCCGCCGAGATGGCGCGATTGCGCGGCCAGTCCGACGCCATCGCGCTGCGGCTGCGCCACCACGACGACCGCGTCCACGCCCAACGCATGCCCGCGCGCCGGGAAGCGAAAGACGCCTACGACGCGCTGGAACAGGTGCGTGTGGAAATCGTCGGCGCCCAGCATATGTCGGGCATTCATGCGAATTTGCGGGCCAAGCTGGCGGAGGAGTGCGAGCAGGAAGGCTATGACCGCATGACGCGGAAGGACCAGTTGCCGATCGACAAGGCGCTGGCCCTGCTGACCCGCGAACGCCTGTCCGGCGAGCCCGTCCCGGACTCCGCGCAACGCATTCTCTCCATGTGGCGCGACAGCCTGGGCGAGGGCGCCGAGGCCGCGTTGAGCGAAATGCTCGACACGCGCGAGGATCAGAACAAATTCTCCCGCGCCGCCCGTAAGCTGCTCGCCGCCCTCGATCTCGCGGAAGCCGAGGTGGAATCGGAGCCTGACGACAACAACGACGATGGCGATGACGGCGGTGAACAATCCGGCCAGCAGGATAATTCCGAACAGGGCGACGGCCAGTCGGAATCCGAATCGGAATCCACCCTCGGCGCCAACCCGGAGGAAATGGAGGGCGAGGCATCGGACGACGATGGTTCCGACTCCGAGGAAGAAGCCGCCGTCGCCGAGGGCGATGACCGGCCCGGCGGCCCGCAACCGCGCCGCGACCGTGGCGGCCCCGACGCCGAGGGCGCCTATCGCGCCTATACCCGCGGCCATGACGAGGAAATCGACGCCGAGGATTTGTGCGACGCCGACGAACTCGCGCGCCTGCGGCAGCAACTCGATCAGCAGTTGCAGCATCTGCAAGGCGTGATCTCGAAACTCGCCAACCGGCTGCAACGGAAGCTGCTGGCGCAACAAACCCGTGCGTGGGAATTCGATCTCGACGAGGGGATGCTGGACGCCGGGCGTCTGTCGCGCGTCGTGGTCAATCCGATGCTGGCGCTGTCCTACAAACGCGAACTGGATACCGAGTTTCGGGATACCTGCGTTTCGTTGCTGATCGACAACTCAGGTTCGATGCGCGGGCGTCCGATCACCGTCGCGGCGATGTGCGGCGACATCCTGGCGCGCACGCTGGAACGCTGCGCGGTCAAGGTGGAAGTGCTCGGCTTCACCACCCGCGCCTGGAAAGGCGGACAGAGCCGGGAGAAATGGGTGCAGGACGGCAAGCCCCGCAATCCCGGCCGTCTGAACGATCTGCGGCACATCGTTTACAAATCGGCCGACGCGCCCTGGCGGCGGGCGCGCAAGAACCTTGGCCTGATGTTGCGGGAAGGTTTGCTGAAGGAGAACATCGACGGTGAGGCTTTGCTATGGGCCTATCGCCGTCTGCTGGTGCGGCCCGAGCACCGGCGCATCCTGATGGTGATCTCCGATGGTGCTCCGGTCGATGATTCCACCCTGTCGGTGAACCCCGGCAATTATCTGGAAAAACACCTGCGCGAGGTGATCCGCGATATCGAGAACCGGGATCAGGTCGAACTGATCGCCATCGGCATCGGGCATGATGTCACCCGTTACTATCGCCGCGCCGTCACCATCGTCGATGCCGAGGAACTCGGCGGCACGATGATGAAGAAACTCACTGAGCTGTTCGATGAAGATGCCCAGGCGGCATGGGCGAGAGCGTCGGCGGAGCGGTCGGCGATCGTGGTGTGAATGTTTCGGGCCGGTGATCGCGGCCGCCGGTCCTTGCTTTCCGTGCCGCGGTGCTTTTTCCGGTCCCGGTGTTTTCTTTGTCCCGGCCGCGGTTGTTTCCTTGTTTCGGCCGCGGTCCTTTCCTTATCCCGTCATCCCCCGGCTTGACCGGGGGATCTGCTCCAGCACCGTGCCGCGAGAGATCCCCCGGTCGAGCCGGGGGATGACGTTCACGCGAGGGACATGACGTTCACGCCGGACAATGACGGTCATTCTTTCCCTCAGCCGGTATGATGTCCTATAAGGTTCGCCGTGTGGCCGGAGCCACGCTTATCTGGACAGGCGGACATGGCGCTTCACGAGCAGAAAACATCCCCCGCTTCAGGCCGTTTCCTCGATTTCCTCGTGGTTTTCAGCCTGATCTTTCTGGGCTGGCCGGTGCTGAGCGCGCGTGTCGGCCCGTCCGCCAGCGCCACGGCCCGGTTCGCCATCGCGGCGGCGGCGGTGCTCGTTGTCTTCCTGGCCGTGCGCCTGATCCGGCGGATGGTCGCGTGGCGTCTGTTTCTGCGGAAAATAAACCGTACCGTTGAGCAGCACCTGAAGGCCCTGGTCCGCCGCCGCTCGCAACTTGTCCGGCCCGACGCATACGGCAAACCGCAACTGGAAAAATGGCACGGGGAAATCGATTATTTCATCGAACACCATGTCGAACCCGTGCTGACCGCGCGGGAACAGGCGGTGCTGGAACGAAAATACGACACGGTCGCGCGCCTCGTCGCCGTCCGGGTCGAGGACGAAGCCCACGGGGACTCCGGTTTCGACGGTTTCTCCGAGGACATGACGCCCACGGAATTCGAAACGTTCTGCGCCGAGGAACTGCGGCGCGCGGGCTGGGAAGCCAGCGTCACGATGCAAAGCCGCGACCAGGGCGTCGATGTCATCGCCGAGAAGAACGGCTTGCGCGTGGTGCTGCAATGCAAGCTCTACGCCCGCCCCGTCGGCAACAAATCGGTGCAGGAAGCCGCCGCCGGACGGGCGCATGAACGCGCGCATCGCGGCGCCGTGGTCACCAACAACAGCTACACCCCCTCCGCCGAGCAACTCGCCGCCACCAACGGGATTTTGCTGCTGCATTACCGCGATCTGGAAAATCTTGAGGCGCTGCTGGAGGGAAACCGCGCGCCGTCCCAGGGGAAACCCGTCCCCGGCACGGCTAAGCGTAGCCTCCCTTCATGGTCCGTGCGGAATGAAAAACCGCTTTTTTAACACAGAGTTTAAGATGAGGCCACGGATTACACAGAGCCTCGCTGCCCGCGCGAAGCGCACTGACCATCGCCACGCATTCGCATCGAGGTAAAGCGGAT
>JAYVCG010000008.1:0-12462 GCA_043750075.1 Acetobacteraceae bacterium
CGCTCGGAGCAACTACGGGAGCATGCCCGACTGGATGCCTGGCTGTATGGAATCATGCGCAATCTTTGGATCGATGAACTGCGGCACCGCAAGGTGCGCCGCCACGACGACATGGACGCCGCCGCCGGGGTCATCGGCGATGACGGTCAGGCCGTCGCCGATGGACGGATCACCCTCGCCGCGGTCCGCCGCGCTTTGGGCGGAATGCCCGCGGACCAGCGCACGGTGCTGATGCTCGTCTGCGTGGACGGCCTGAGTTACAAGGAAGCGGCGGAGGCTCTTGGCATTCCCATGGGCACCGTCATGAGCCGGTTATCGCGCGCCCGTCAGGATCTCCATGAACGTCTGGCCCGCCGGGACAGCGCCGAAACCGTGACGCCTTTCCCGGAACGCCCCGTGCGCACGGCCATGACTCCGGACCGGGCGAGGCCCGTCTGACATGACAAACATGGACGACATGGACAACCTGCTGGCCGCCTACGCCGACGGCGAACTCGATGAGGCAACGGCTCAAAGGGTCGAGGCCTATCTTGAGGCGAACCCGGACGCGCGGCGCCTGTTGGCGATCCATCGGGACACCGCGTCGCTGCTGCGCGCCGCCTTCGCCGAAAGTCTTTACACCCAAGCCACGGAGACACTGCCCTCTGCCCCCTTCCCGCGTCTCGCCGTGTCCTCCTCCCCCATGCCCCGTTCCTCACGCGCGCCCTACGGCTGGGCTTTGGCGGCGTCGATCCTGATGGGGGTCATCGGCTATGGCACGGGCGCGTTCTGGCCTGATCTGCTCATCTCCGACCGCGACCGCATGTTGACGGAGGTGGCCGAATACCACGCGGTCTATTCGCGGGAGACGGTTCACCTCGTGGAAGTACCGGCAGCCCAGTCGGATCATCTGAAAATGTGGCTGGGCAAACGGGTGAACCGGAGCCTGATCATTCCCGACTTCAAGGAAGCGGGACTGACCTTCGCGGGCGGACGCATGATCGTGATGGATGGCGCTCCGGTCGCGGAACTGATGTACACACGGGAAAAAGGTCTGCCGATCGCGTTCTGTGTCTTTTACCGTAAAGGCCGCCCAGGCGGGGTCATGGTGAGCAGGCGCGGCGACATTCACCTCGCTACCTGGGATGACGGGTCGCATTCCTACATCGTCGTGGGGGAGGCGGACCCCGCCATGCTGCGCGGCCTCGCGGCGGTGGCCCAGAAGCAACTGTGAGGTGGGTTCCTCAGCCGTGCCGGTCCCGCCGCTCCGCGACACCAGTTTCCCGCCGCTCCGCGACGACGCGGCGGAACAGGCTGAGCTGTCCGGCGGTGGTTTCATCCCAACTGAACGGCTCGGCATAGGCGCGGGTCGCCGCGCGAGGAAGCCCGGCGGCGAACAAGCGGCGGACCCCCTCGACAATGCCATCGGGGGTGTTTTCCCGCGTGATGATCCCCGCGGCCTCTGTGCGGACGACCTCGGGGTTGCCCCAGATGTCACTCGCGACCACGGGCGTGCCGCAACCCATCGATTCCAGCAGCACGTTCGCCCATCCCTCCCGTGACGAGGAAAGAACGGACGCGTCGGCGGCGCCATACAAGGACGGCAGTTCCGCATGCGGACGCGCGCCCAGAAGACGCACCCGCCCGCCGAGACCGTGACGGGCGATCAGCGCGTCCAGGCGGCCGCGTTCCGGTCCCTCGCCCGCGATGATCAGATCGAAGTCCGGCAGCCGGGTCATGGCCTCGATGGTGCGGTGATGGCCTTTGCGCTCGATCAACAGACCGACGGAAATCAGGGTAGGCCGCGTCAGACCCAGTGAGGCGCGCAGGGCGTCGCGATCCGCGGGGGGATGAAACAGAGCGGTATCGACCCCGTTACGCAACACGGTGACTTTCTCGTCCGGCGCGCCGATCTCCACCAGAGCGGTTTTCAGGGCGGCACTGACGGCGATCAGGGCGGCGGCGCCCTTGATCGCGTCCTGGATCAACCGTCTGGGGCGCGGGTACTGAGGGATCAGGCTGACATCGGTACCGCGCGCCGTCACCACCACGGGCAGATTGAACCGCTGCCCGAGCCAGACCGCCGCCACCCCGTCCGGATACACGTAATGCGCGTCGATCGCGTCGAATGGCGTCTTCAGCCTGTTCCCCTCGTCCATCAGGCGCTGAAACACCGGCACCATGGCGCGGTACAGCAGCATCGGCGCGACCGTCATGCCGATTTTCGGAATGACGGGATAGCGCGGATGACGGATCGTCAGACCGTGCCGGGTTTCCTCCCGCGCGGCCCGCGCGTTGACGGCCCATTCCCCGAACCGGGGATGGGTAGCGGGAAACCAGGGAACGGGCGCCACGACCTCACTGGCCACTTCGCCGCTGGCGACGAGGTGGCGCAGGCGATTTTCCACGAAGACGCCGTGGTTGGGTTTCGCGTTGTGCGGAAACAACGTCGAGAACGTCAGCAGACGCAGTTTTTTCATCCGGATGCGAAACCCGTTCCGTGGCCGTTCAGGATCCCTTGAGTTCGGTCAGCAAGCGCGCGGCGTCCTGTTTTTCCTGATAATCGCCCTGGCTGTCGATGACGATCTTCAGTTGCCGCATGGATTCTTCCTTGGCGCCCGTGTCTTTCAAGGCGACCGCGTAATGATAGATCACGCGCGGATCGTTGGACGCCTCGGTGACGGCCTGACGCAGCAGGGCCACGCCACTGGCCGCGTTCCCCGTCGTCACCAGAATCCAGCCCAATGTATCGGCCGTCTGGGCGTTGGGGGAAAGCACGTAGGCCCGGCGCGCCATGCCCAGGGCGCGGTCGTCGCCTTTCTGTTGATAGATCCAGGCGAGGTTGTTGAGGGCGACCGCCTCGTGCGGTTTCTTTTTCAGCAGCATCTCCAGATACACCGCCGCCTCGTCATAGCGTTTGCTGGCGAGCTGGATTTCCGACAGTTGCTGCATCGCCAGGAAATCGTCCTGATGCTGGCTGATCCATTCGACCAGCAGCTTCGTCGCGGTATCGACACGTCCGGACCGCAGTTCCGCACCCGCGAGGCGTGTGACCAGCATGCTGGACGGGTTGGCCTGCATGGCCTTGCGGTAGGCCTCCGCCGCGTCCGCCGGGCGATTCGCGGCCAGATAGATGTCGCCTTTCAACGCGCGGAGTTCAGGGAACTCACGATCCTGTCCCATCAACCGCTCGGAGGTGGTCAGCGCCGCTTCCACCCCGGTCGATTTCAGGTCGATCATCGCGAGGTCCTGATAGAACTGATAGCTTCTGGGGCTGGTGGCGATGCCGTTGGTCAGGGTCGCGCGGGCGGCCTCGAACTCGCCGCTTTCGATCTGCAACGCGACCAACTGACGGCGCGCGCCCGCCACGTTGGCATCCTGTTTCAGCAGTTCCGTGTAGATGTCACGCGCTTCTTTCTTGCGGCCAAGCGCGAGATACGCCGCCGCCTTGAGGCTGAAAATCTGCACCGTGTTCGACAAAGGCGGTTTTTCCGCCATCGCCAGGTCGAGCGCCTTTTGCGCCTTGCCGTCCCTTATGTAGACCTCTCCCAGGTTAGCGGTCGTGCTCACGATGGTAGGCGCCGCCGCATGGGCTTTTTCCATGATCTCGGTGGCTTCAGCGAGACGGCCGTTCTGGAGCTTGTAGAACACCGCCATGGTCAGCGCCGGCTCGGCGTTCGGATTCTTCTTCAGAACCTCCCCCAGCAATCCCTCCGCGCGCGGCTGATCGCCCCGCATGGCCATGATCCGGGCGAGGTTGACCTTGCCCGGCGCGAAGTCGGGATATTTCTTGACCAGCGCCGTGAAGACCGCTTCCGCCTCGGGCAGTTCGGTCTTGGCCAGACGCAGCAATCCCTCAAGATTGCCGGTCACTTCCGTCTCGCCCTGCATGGTCTTGATCTTGGCCAGGGAAGCCTCGGCCTTTCCCAGATCGCCACTGGCGAGCGAGGCGAAGAACAGCGCCTCGCCCACCGCGGGGGCCTTGGGCACGAGTTCCAGCGTATGCTCCAGATCGCCCATCGCGGCTTCCACATCGCCCATGCCCATCCGGGCCGAGGCGAGGCGGGTCTGCAACATCACATCATTGGGCGCCATCGTTTGCGCTTTTTGGAAGGCGGCCACGGCCTCCGCCGCACGGTTGGTGGCGGAATAGGCACGGCCCAGAATGTCATAGGTCTCGGCGTCGCCCTTGCCGGATTCAGCCACCTTGCCCAGGGTTTCGATCACCAGATCGGGGCGCTTCTTGGCGAACTGGACGCGCGCCAGAACCTTGTATCCGGCGATATCGTTGGGGAAACGGGCGAGGTATTTACGCGCGGATTCCTCCGCCTGTTCCAGCAGCCCGAGTTGCTCCTTCACCACCGCCTGAAGGTAGTATGCCCGTTGAATGCGCGGAATATAGCTGGAAATCCTCTCCAAAGCATCATTCGCCGCCTTGAAGTTCCCCGCCTGGGCTTCCATCACGGCGGCGAGGTAAATCGCCTGCACGTTACCCGGCGTGCTTTTGAGAATGGCCTCGATGTCCGTCTTGGCCTGATCGTTCTTGCCCATGGCGAGCGCCAGGCTGGCCCGGTCGAGACGCGCCTGTGTCACCCCTGGCTGGCCGGTGATGAGATCATCCAGAACCGCCATGGCTCCGGGTCCATCATTCTTCAAACGCAACAACTGCGCTTTCGCCAGCAAGGCTTCCGGTGATTTCGGCTGTGCCGCGATGGCGCGGTCGATCTTGGTTTGCGCGCCGCTGAGGTCGGCCCGCGCCACCGACAAACGCGCGTCCGCCAGCAAAGGCTCGACCGCGTTGGGGGCCACGGCCTGCGCCTCGGCGAAGGATTTCTGCGCTTCATCCGGCCGCCGCAGGCCGATCAACGCATAGCCGCGGGAGACGAGAATGGACGCGTCCAGGGTCGCGTCCTTTCCTTCCGGCTTCAGATCGTCCAGCAATTTCTGATATTTGGCCTGTGCCAGCAGCGCCTGACTCAACAGCGGAATCGCCTGATGTGGATCGAAGCCCCGTTCGCGCGCGGCCAGCGCCTCGCGTTCACCCGCGACCGGATCGCCCAGTTCGATGGAGACACGGCCCAGCATGTAATGCGCTTCGGCGTTTTGGGGGTCGTTTCTGACCGCGTTGCGCAGATCGATCTGCGCCGATTTGAGGTCACCCTTCTTCATGGCCTCACGGGCATTCGACATGTAATCCGCGTGCGCGGCCAGCGGCCAGCCCGCCAGGCATACACCCAGCGCGATCGCGCCCAAAGACCTGTAAAACCCTGAAGACCTGTCACGCATGGTCCTGTTCCTCAATTTCATTCAGTTTCGACGGCGATGGTCCTGGCCATCAGAGCCTCGGCCGCGGCGATGGCGCCGGAAGGTTTCAGCCCTTCCACATCGATCGCATGGGCTTCGAGGAGTCCATAGAGCGTGGGCCGGCTGACCCCGAGCAAACGGGCCGCGGTGGCCAGCGTGTTGTTGCTGCGCGCCAGCGCGGCCTGCACCACTTCCCGTTCCGCCCGCAACCGGGCGGCGCGCAAATCGAGATCCGGCATCGTGGTCCCGGCCAGCGCCAGTTCCAGGTCGGCGACGTCGATCATGCGGCCCTCGGCCATGACGACCGCGCGCTTCATGCGGTTTTCCAGTTCGCGGACGTTGCCCGGCCATTCATGCGCGTTCAATGCCTGAGAGGCGGTTTCAGTGAAGCCGCGCAGGTTGCGATGAAACTCCTGATTGAAGCGGCCGAGGAAGAAATTCGCCAGCAGCATCACGTCGCCCGCCCGTTCCTTCAGCGCCGGAATGCGCACCGTCACGGCGTTCATCCGGTAAAACAAATCGCCACGGAACACACCCTGGGCGATCTTGTCCTCCAGATTGGCGTTGGTGGCGGACACGACGCGGACATCGACCTGAATCTTCTGCCGCCCGCCGATCCGTTCCACGATCTGATCCTGGAGGAAACGCAACAGCTTGACCTGCAAGGGATGCGGCAGATCGCCGATCTCATCGAGAAACAACGTGCCTTTGTGCGCGTTCTCGATCTTGCCGATGGTTTGTTTCACGGCGCCGGTGAAGGCGCCGCGTTCGTGCCCGAACAATTCGCTTTCCAGCAAATTTTCCGGGATCGCGCCGCAGTTGATCGCGACGAAAGGTTGTTTCGCGCGCGGCCCCAGTTCGTGCAGCGCCGCCGCCAGGGCTTCCTTGCCGGTGCCGCTTTCCCCCAGCAGCAGGACCGGCACGTTGGTCGTGGCGAGTTTTTCCACGTCGCGGCATACTTTCAGCATCGAAGTGCTGGCGGTGACGATCCGTTCGATTGGGGAGCGGGAAGGCGCGCTGGCGAGACGGCGGTTTTCTTCCTCCAGCCGGTGCAGATTGAGCGCGCGATCGATGATGGTGCGCAAAACCTCGATCTCGACCGTTTTTTCGCAAAAATCATAGGCGCCCAGGCTGACGGCTTTCAGGGCGTTCTTGCGGGTGCCGTTGCCGGTGGCGACGACCACCTTGGTTTTGGGAGCGAATCGCAACACCTCCTCCAGCGTCGCGAAGCCTTCGCTGACGCCGTCGGGGTCTGGCGGGAGTCCGAGATCCATGATGATGACCGGCGGGTTTTCCCGCCTGACCAGCGCCACCGCCTGCTGACGGGTGTGCGACAACAGCACGTCGCACGCCGGAAAAGCCCAGCGGTATTGAGAGCACAGGCCCTCATCGTCCTCGACAATCAGAAGTTTGGGTTTGGCCATACTTGCGTCCGTTCAGGCCGCGGCATGCGGCGCGTCCACGACCGCCGCGTGCACCATCGGCAGCAGCAACCGCATTGTTGTACCAGAACCGGCGCGGCTTAACACCAGAAGATCGCCTCCCGCCTCCCGCAGCAATTCCCGCGCCTGATAGACGCCAATGCCATGTCCGCCGCCCTTGGTCGAGGAGAAGGGCCGGAACAGCTCATCGCGAATGAATTCAGGGGTCATGCCGGGTCCTTCGTCAATCAGGTCGATAACCATGCTCAATCCTTCCCGTCTTGTCTCTATCCTGACCTGTCCGTCAGGGGGCGAGGCTTCAAGGGCATTGTTCAACAAATGCGTGACGACCGCGTCAAAGGCTTCCACCTCGATCGGCAGACCGTCCACCGCCGCGCCGTCGGTCAGTTCGACCGTGATCCCACGGCTGAGGCGGGTATTGTCCATGACCTGCCGCAACCGTTCCACCGGATCGATCAGGGCGTGGCTGCGTTCCTGACGTTCGGCCTGCAACCGGGTGAGCAGCCGGGTGATCTTGCCGACGGATGCCCTGACGGTCGCCAGCATGTCGCGCTGGAACTCGGGGTTGTCGGCATGGACCTCGGCGTTGGCGAGCAGCATGGACAACTGGCCGGACACGTTCTTGATGTCGTGGAGCACGAACGCGAAACGCTGGCTGTATTCGCGCAATTCCCGCGTTTGCGACAGTATCTGCGCCGAACGCTGCTCCGCGACGCGGCTCGCCACCTCACGGCCGATGACCCGTAGCAGTTCGAACACCTCCGGGTCCAGCTTGAACTGCGCGCGCGACCGGGTCAGCACCACGAAGCCGATCAGGGCGCCGAAATGGGTCAGCGGCACGACCAGCCACGCACGCGGGATTTCCGGGAACCACGCGCGCGCGTCGGGCAGCGTGTCCAGGACAGCGATGCCATCACCATTCTCCAGCGTGGCGATCAGGGGATGCCCAGGGGGGATCGGCGTGGTGACCGCCGGGGTGTTGAGCGAGCCGGCCCATTGGAAGGCGACATCCTCGGGCGCGCGGACGAACAGCACGCCGGCCGGGCTGTCCACCACCTCGGCGATCGCGCGCACCGCGCGTTTGTGCAGGCCGATGAAAGCGTCCGGCGCGGTCAGCATGTCGATGCAGCGCATCCATTCCCGCCGGTAGTCGTACCGATGGCTGAAAAAATTAGCGACGATGATGTTACGAATCCGCGACCGCATCGAGCCCGAGGTCAGCATCACCGCGACGGCGACCAGGCCCGCCGAGACCAGCGACACCTCCGCCACATGGCCCCATTCGGCGCCGCCGCGGCGGAACACTTCCCCGGTCAGCGCGAGCCCCATCAGGAACACGCCGCTGACCACCAGGGTCAGGCTGTGGAACACCACTTCCCGCGATACGTGGATGTCCACTTTCCAGCGCCGGTCGCGCGCGGCGGCGATGGCGATCAAGGGCGCGGCGATCATCATGGCGGGCGCCCGGGCCTCGAACATCTTGCGCGACACCTCGCGGAACAGCGCGGCATCCGCGTACAGGACGAGGTCGTACAGAAACAGTCCGCCAAGCGCCACGCAGAGCAGATTGACGTGCCAGCGTGCTTCCGGTGGTGTGTTGAAATAAAGATTTTCCAGTAATAAAATATTGCACACGGCGATTCCCAGCCGCACCCCAATATCCAGGAGCCAGAAAGTGTTGGGCGCCTGTCCGTCGAGCAGATTGGTGAGGGTAAGGCCGCCGACCACGAGGAAGGTCAGCAACCCCATGGTCGAGAAGGCCTGCATCATCTGTCCCCGCACCGCGACCGAGCGGCGGTACAGATGCAGGATGAAGCCATACCAACTGGCGGAGCGCGCCAGTTCCAGCCATCCCGGCAAGCCGGACGCCGGCGTGGTCCAGTACAGGGTCACGGAAACCGCCCACAAGGCGGTGATAACGCAGGCGAGCGCCAGCCATGTCGCGGTGCGATTGAGGGGCCGCCGGATCAGGATCAGGGCGCTCAGGGTCGCGTACACGAAGGCGCAGCCACCGTGCAGGACGACCATCGCGGGAAAAGTGAGGCTCATGGAGAGGGGATTATCCGCCGCGCGCCCGCGGATTACCACCGTTCACTGGCGCTCTCCCATCCCGTGGCGTGTGGCGAAGCGCGTTCAGCGGGCGCCTTCCCGGAACAAGATCACGCGAACGGTCGAAAGCAGGATCAGCATGTCGAGCAGAATGCCGCGGTTTTTGACGTAATAAAGGTCGTAGGCCAGTTTCTCCCGCGCATCCTCGATCGACGCGCCGTAGGGAAAATTCACCTGCGCCCATCCGGTCAGGCCCGGCTTGACACAGGCGCGATGATTATAAAGCGGAATGACCTCCGCCAGTTGCTCCACGAACACCGGCCGTTCAGGTCTGGGGCCGATCATGCTCATTTCACCGCACAGCACATTGATCAGTTGCGGCAGTTCATCAATGCGGCTGGCCCGGATGAAAGCGCCGATCCGGGTGACGCGGGGATCGCTTTTTTGTGCCCATTGCGGCTTGCCGGCCACTTCGGCGTCCGTGCTCATGCTGCGAAATTTGAACAAGGTGAAAGGCGCGCCGTGCA
This sequence comes from Acetobacteraceae bacterium, assembly GCA_043750075.1. Taxonomy (GTDB): domain Bacteria; phylum Pseudomonadota; class Alphaproteobacteria; order Acetobacterales; family Acetobacteraceae; genus Rhodopila. Next base: position 9,302 of record JAYVCG010000008.1, read on the forward strand.
ACCCGGTCCGTTCCTGGCGGTAAAGGACCGGACCTGGACTGTCCAGTTTGATGAGGATGGCGGTGATCAGCACCAAAGGCAGGGTCACGATCATCAGCCCCAGGCTGACCGCGATGTCGCTGGCCCGCTTGACCGCGCGGGACAGCCATCCGTTCCGGAAACCGTCGCAGAACAGCAGCCAGTTGTCATCGACACCGTCCAGTTCGATGCGGCCCAGGTGATGTTCCTGAAAGGAAACATCGCTGTAAACCGGCACGCCGCGTAGTTTTTTGTCGAGCAGCGCGGCGTGGCTTTCTCCGGCCGGCGCGTCTCCCGCGATGACGATGCCCCAGACCCGGCGTGAGACCCGGCATGAGACCGGGCGTGAGACCGGAGTGGGTGGTTCGGCGGCCGGTACGGATGACACATCGACGGGAAAAGGGGGGCCGGGGAAAGGGGTGCCGGGGAAAATGGCGCCGGAAACGGCGCCGGGCGCGACCGGTTCAAAAAGCCAATGGCGCTCCGCCGCCAGCCGCCGCCGCAACCGCGCCGCCCTGGGCCCGGTGCCGACGATCAGCACACGCCGCGCCACCGGAACACGCAGCGCCACCGCGCTGACCCCATAGCGGAACAGCATCATGAACAGCAGCCACACCACCATCAGCCATGCGAACCACATGACATGATGTCCGCTGAGCGTGAGCTGCCAGGCGCGGCTCACCAAAAGAATGGCGGGAAACGCGAACAACGCGACGATGGCGCAGGTCAGCGTGAAACGCCGGCGGTGGAGACACACCTCCGGCCGGTACAATCCGATCGTGGCCGCGATGCCGGCGATGGTCACCGCCAGCATGCCCGCCAACACCAGGCCATCGCGTGACGGATTCGTGGATTCCAGTAATGTCGCGGGGCCCCCGGCGATCAGCATGAAAAAGATCAGCCCGAACGACAGCATGAGTTCGAACAGGCCCAATACGGCCATTTCCATGGGCAGCAATCGCACGAGCGCATGCGCCATCAGTATGCTCCCTTAAACATCAAAAATCGTATGCGTCATCAGAAACACCATGTCTTCCGGGCAATTCCGCGGGTCTGGCATGAGCGCGGCCCCGCATGGCAGCGTGATAATACAGAGCGCGGCCTCCGTCCAGAAAATTGCCTCTCGTTCCGTCATTGGTCACCAATCCACCGTACTGTTAAACTTTCATGAACCCACTCATGCCATGACCATGACACGGTTTCAGTACGAGAAACGTGTCATTATGTATCCAGGGGTGTGTCCGAGGGGTATGTCCAAAGGACGGTTTCGAAGGAGCCTCTCCATGATGGCGAAAATACGCCCACGACCTCTAACCAAAACAACCTGCCAGACAGTTACAATGTTCAACGCGATTTCAACGTTGGAAAAGAACGATATCTCTCTGTTGATCCTGCCCTGGCACGATGTTATAGACCCTATTCATGTACAATGGAGAAAATGACGCCGGGCGTGGTGACGCCGGGCCGGTTCGTGAAAAAGCCTGAAGGCGAACGGAGCGAACGGCATGTCCACATGAACCGGGTCCATGTCCGCGCGGGTCAGCATGGGCCGCGAACCATACGTCCGGTCAGTCCACGGCACTGGTCAGCGCGCGGGCCGGCCGGACCGAAAGCGTACCGGTTCGATCAGGCGGGAGGCTTGTGGCTCATTGTCCAGGCACTGTCCTGACGGGAAGCACTGTTCTGACAGAAGGATTTAAGGGAGAGACCGCTTCCCATCCTGTCAGCGCCACCCGCGGCGTCAGGAAACCTTTTTCCATGATTACGATGGTCCTCGATCACGATGGTCTTCGATCGCCATGGTCTTCGGCCCGTCAGACCCGTCCCGTCCATGACATCATGTGATAACCATCTCATATGATAACATGGACATCATCTGGTAGCAGGGAGTCGCTGTGAATTTTTTCTTACGCATCGGTGCGATGGTTCTGTGCCTGACCGCTCTCGCGCCATTGGCCGGTTGTTCCGGCCCCCCCAAAGGCGGCACCGAGGTCGCTCCGATGAGGATCGATCCGGGCAGGGTGGTCAGCGACAATCCCAACTCGGACGAATACATCATCGGCTCGGGCGACCAACTGAGCGTGTTCGTTTACCGCAATCCCGATCTGAGCGAGGGCGGGGTCGCGGTGCGGCCCGACGGGCGTATCTCGACCCCCTTGATCGAGGACATCATCGCCGCCGGCAAGACCCCCAAGATCCTGGCGCGCGAGATCGAGAAGAAGCTCGCGAAGTTCATCCAGGACCCCAACGTCACCGTCATCGTGCGCAGCTTCATCGGCCCGCCCGACCGCCAGGTGCGGGTGATCGGGGAGGCGACGGACCCGATCGCCATTCCCTACCGCGACCACATGACCCTGCTGGACGTGATGATCGCGACCAAGGGTCTGACGAAGTACGCATCTGGAAACCGCGCGGTAATCGTGCGTATGGATCCTGATGGCAAGCGGCGCTCGATCAACGTGCGGTTGAGCGATCTGATCAAGGACGGCGACATCAGCCAGAATGTTGAAATGACTCCCGGCGACACCCTGATCATCCCACAGTCCTGGTTCTGAGGAGGCGATTCCGTCATGGATTCAGTACGTACTCTTTTGTTCCAGTACCTGCGCGCGGCGTGGCGCCGGCGCTGGCTCGGGGCGATCGTGGCATGGCTCGTCTGCGGGCTTGGCTGGGTGGGCACCTACACGATCCCCAACCAGTTCGAGTCCAACGCCCGCATGTTCGTCGATGCCGACGCCATCCTGACACCATTGCTGCGCGGCCTCGCGGCGGATTCCCAGCCGACCACGCAATTGGAAATCCTGCAACGCACTCTGCTGAGCAAGCCCAATCTGGAAAAACTGATCTCCAAGACCGATCTCGACCTGAGCCTGAACGGTCCCACCGACCGGGAACGCCTGATCGGGCGCCTCGCGGGCGACATCAAGGTGGTGCCGCAGACGAAGAACCTGTTCACGATTTCCTATCGCGACAAGAACCCCAAGCTGGCGCACGACGTGGTGCAGACCCTGCTCACGATCTTCATCGAAAGCGCGACCGGCACGAACCGCAACGACATGGAAAACGCCCGCCGCTTCCTCGAACGCCAGATCCAGTCCTATGAACAGCAGTTGCGCGCGGCGGAAAAGCGCCGCGCCGAATTC
>JAYVCG010000009.1:0-6406 GCA_043750075.1 Acetobacteraceae bacterium
TCCGAGGCGATGGTCACCTCCGACCGCATCGTGGTGATGAACCACGGCAGGATCGAGCAGGTGGACGATCCGGTGTCCTTATATAATACGCCGAAGACCCGCTTCGTGGCCGGCTTCATCGGCCGCACCAATTTCCTGGACGGCACGGTGGAGGACGGGCGGATCGTGTTCGACGGCTTCACCCTGCCCGCCGCCCTGGCGCGGGACGCCGCGACCCTGCCAAGGCAGACCAGTTTCTCCATCCGCCCGCAGACGATCGCGATGCAACGGATGCCTCCCCCAGACCCCGGCGCCGGATGGTGGGTCGAGGGGACGGTGGTGGAACGCGCCTATCTGGGCGAATACTGGGAATACGTGGTGCGGCCCGTGAACTCCGGCGCGCGGATCAGGGTCACCACCGAGCCATTGACGATCCATGAAGTGAACGATCCCGTGTGGCTGCGACTCGACCCCGCGCGTGCCGCCCGTGTTCCCGGTCTTGAAGGAGAGTGAAGATGAACGATGCCATGACCATCCCGGTGGAATCCCCGCACATGCGCGCCGAGGCCGATGGCCCCATTGGCTGGATGACCTTCAACAAGCCCGAAAAGCTGAACGCCGTGTCCCTCGACATGTGGGAGGCGATGGGAACCATCATTGAACGATTCGAGGCCGATCCGGCGGTGCGGGTGATCGTGCTGAAGGGCGCGGGCGAAAGGGCGTTCGTGTCAGGCGCGGACATTTCCCAGTTCGAGAAGGCCCGTTCATCGGCGGAAACCAACGCCCATTACGAGGTGGTGAGCGAACGGGCGCTCCAGATTCTGGCCGCCTGTGGCAAGCCGGTCATCGCCATGATTGGCGGCTACTGCATTGGGGGTGGTCTGGCGATCGCGGCTTCCTGCGATGTGCGCATCGCCACCGAGGGCTCCACATTCGGCATTCCCGCCGCCCGTCTGGGCGTGGGCTACGGCGCGGCGGGGGTGAAGAAACTGGTCGAACTGGTGGGCCCGTCATACACCAAGGAAATTTTCTTCACCGCGCGCCGTTTCACCGCCGGGGAAGCCAGGGACATGGGACTGATCAACCGCGTGGTGCCCCATGACGCACTGGAAGAGTACACGCGCGGCTACTGCGCCACCATCGCGGAGAACGCGCCCAAAACCATGAACACCCTGAAACGCACGGTCGCCGAGGTCACCCGCGGCCACGAAGCCGACTGGGCTTTGTGCGACCGCCTGGTGGGAGACTGCTTCGCGAGTGAGGATTTCATCGAGGGCCGGCGCGCCTTCATGGAAAAACGCCGCCCGGTGTTCCGGGGCGCGTAGGCGCGGGAATGGGCCGCGGGAGCCAGTGCTTCCCCTTTTCATGCCGTGATGGCGGTTTCTCCGATTCGACGAACGCAGTGATTTTGTCATTCATTCTTCATTATGATCATCGTGGCATGACAATGCGCGCATCAAGGCGAGAACCGCGTCATGGGGCCAAAAAGGCGGCATTCCCATGATCTGGAACGGTTAGACCCAGGACGGTGGCAAGCCGTCACATGGAATGCGGGGAGGATTGGCCATGCTGATGGGATTGACCGAAGCCGGGAATGACATTAAGGGCTTGAACAAGCAATAAGCGCGACACCCTTCCGCGTTCCAAAAAACATACTGCGGATTTTGGGACGGCGTATTGAGCGGAATCGTGTTGCCAGAAAATAGTACGGCAGAGTAGGCTGCGTTACACCTGATGGGTCGATAAGATCCACCCGTTAACAAACATGGAGACCTCACATGGCGACAGTGACCGTAGGCAGTGGCTCGCAGAGCTTCAACTTCAGTGGCGGCGCAGGCCTGACCATCGCCCAGCAGATCGCGAACCTGTTGCAGGCGCAGGGCACTGGCACCACCACCTTGTCCGGCTCTGGCACTGCCCCGGCCGCGCCGACGACGGGTGGCAATCAGCAGTTGATCCTCGCGCCGACGGTGTCGGGCGCCGTGTCCGTCCCGGCGGGTTATAACGTCGTGACCAACGCCAGCACCCTGCCAGGCACCATCAATGCGGCGAGCGGCACGGCCATCCTGTCCGGCAACGGCGGCGGCACGTTCATTGAAACGGGCGCGGCGACCATCGCGGCGTCCGGCGGCAGCAACGTGATCCTCCAGTCCGGCACGGGCCTGATCCAGCTCGCGGGCGGCGACGGCAACGATACCATCAGCGGCGCGGGCACCGGCACCATCGCGGGCGGCGCCGGCAACAACGTGATCTTCGTCAATGGCACCGGCGACGTAGTGCTCTCGACCGGCACCGACACAATCGTACTGGGCGCGGGCTCGGGCTCTGACACGGTCGATCTGCGTGGCTCCACGCGCGACATCGTGTGGGCCAACAACGGCGCCTCCGCGACCGTTATCGGCGCGGGCACCAGCGAAACAGTGGTTGGCGGCGCCGGCGGCCTTACCTACATCAGCGCGGCGCCCGGCAACGCGACGATCGTGGGTGGTTCCAGCCAGGCCACGCTGTTCGGCAGTGCTGGCAGCAACGTGAGCTTTGTCGGCGCCAGCGCGGGCGGCGCGGTGTTCACCGCCGGGGCTGGTAACGAAACCCTCAACGCCAGCACCACCACCTCCAACGTCGCCGGCTGGGCCAGCACGGATCCCAACAGCACCACCAAGCTGATTGGCGGCTCCGGCGTGGATACGCTGGTCGCCGGTGGCGGCTTCAGCCAGTTGACGGGCAATGGCGGGAACGACGTGTTCGTGGTTCTCGCGGGCCGCGGCACCGGCATCGTGTCGATCACCGACATGACGGCCTCCGCCGACAGCCTCATCATCTCGGGCTACAATGCCGCGGCGACACGCTCCGCGATCACCGCCGCCGGCAGCGGCAACTCGGTGACGCTCAGCGATGGCACCACCATCGTGTTCCAGAACGTGTCCGTCTCCAGCATCTCCTCCAAGATCCTGGTGGGCTGATGATCCCGTGACGCGGTGGACGGGAAGCAGCCGCTTCCCGTCCACCGCGTCATTGCTTCACGAAAAAGGCGGCCACATCTCGTGGCCGCCTTTTTCGTTGTGTCAGGGTCGCTGATGGGAAGCAGCGGGGCGCCGCCCCGCACCCCGCCAGGAGGCGCTGCCTCCTGGACCTCCGCCAAAGGCTCGCCTTTGGAAACCTTCCATGGGAGTTCCTGGTCAGGCGGGGCGCGCGATCCGCAGCCAGGGGTGGTTTTGCTCCAGGGAGGCGATCAACGCCTCCTTGTTTTCGTCCAGATCGGTCTCCGTGTGCAGCATGGAGCCGCCATGCACGCGGTAGTCCGCCAGCACCTCGGGCACACGCACGCCACCCACGCCCAGTTCCACGCAGCGGCACCAGAAATCGTAATCCTCCCATCCATGTTTGACGTGCGTGTAGCCGCCCACCTTCCACCAGGCCCATTTGCCGATCAGCGCCATCGCATCCACGTAATTGCCGCCAATGAAACGGGAGGGCAGGAAGTCCTTGGTGCCCATCAGCGTACTGGAATCCCCGAACGTCTGAATGCCCGGATAAGCGAACCCGGCTGAACTGCCGCCCAGTACATCCAGGCATACTTCACAGCAGCGCGGCCGGAGCAGATTGTCCGCGTCCAGCGGCAGGACGAACGGCGTTTCCGCCGCCGCGAATCCGGCGTTGCGCGTCAGGCTGAGACCGGCGTTGACCGTGTGGCGCAACACCACCGCCCGGTTGAACCGGTACGCGTTCGCCCGCATCCAGGCCACCGCGACCTCGGCCGACGCATCGGTCGAGGCGTCATCCACCACCACCACATCCAGATCCACCAACGTTTGACGGCGCACGGAGTCCAGGGCTTCCTCGATATAACGCGCGTAATTGTACAGCGGGATCACCACCGTGACCTTGGCGCCGCGCAACAGGTCATGGGAAAACAGCACCTCCGATGCCCTGACCTCCGGCGCGTGCGGCGGCCTGTCATCCCCCACCAGTATCCGCATCCGCGCCGCCTGGGCGCCGCGCGGCCCCTCGGTCACCTCGCGCAGCGCCGACAGCAGGCACTCCCGCTGGCGGGAGGGGCCGAATCGGTCCTGCGCATCCACGAAAGCGGCCTCCGCGAGGCGCTGGCGCGTCTCCGGCTGGTCGATCAGCGTCAGCAGGGCCTCGTGCCATGTCTCCGGACTGTCGGCGAGCCATCCCGTGACCCCGTGCCGGATGGCACGCGCCATGGGAGCCGTGGGAGAGGCCACCGTGCAGACACCGGCCAGCGCCGCCTCGAAATATTTCAGTTCGCTCTTGGCCTCGCAGAAAATGTTCCCCGTCTCCAGCGGCGCCAGATTGATGTCGAAGCGTGCGATTTCATTGGGCAAATCCTTCAGCGCCACCATGTCGCGCCACTCGATCCGGTCGAGAACCGGGGTGAGGCAGGGAAACTCCTCGACATCCAGCAAGGGCTGTCCGGTTCCGGGCACCTGGAACAGCACGAGCCGGCAATTCTCCCGTTCGCTCAGAACCCTGGCGATGGACTCCGCCGCCCGTCCGAAATCGCGCTGATGGGTGCGGCTGCCCGAGGCGTAGCCGATCCGGATCAGCGTGTCCGCCCTCTGGGCGCGCCACCGCCGCATCGCCCGGCGGGCCACGGTGAAAGAGTCATCGTCGAACCCATTGGGCACGACATAGGCGACCATGCCCAGACGGCGGATTTCGTCGGCGAGTTCCTCGGTGGTGCAGAGGCAGGCATCGGCCTGCTCCATCGCCTCGCGAAACCGGACGAACAGTTCGGCGGTGCCGGCCGCGGAGAAGTTCTGGCTGCGGATGCCGTCGATGAATTCCACTGTCGCGATTTCCGGCAGGAAGACGAGATCGTCCACATCGAACAGCAGCTTCGCGCCCGCTTCCCGCGCCAGCGCGATCACGGCGTCGGTGGCGGGTGTGCGCGCGGCCCGCCACAGGATGACGACATGCGCCGCGCGCAGCAGCGCCTGGTGGTTCTCGTGATCCTCCAGGGCCAGCCAATGGGCATCGGCCCCGAGCGCCGCCGCCGCCGCGGCATGACGCTCGACGCGGTAGATGTGGCCTGGCGTATGGGCCTCCCCCGAGACGAACACCACCCGCATCGCGTGCGCCTGGACGGGTGCCCACAGCACGGGTCTGGGGAGGACGAGGGGAACCGCTTCGGCCTCCACCGCGTCCGGCGCCTCGAAAAGCAGCGTTTCTTCCCCCGCCTCGCGAGAGAGGGCTTCTTCCTCGACCGTGGAGGCGGATGCCGTTCCCTCGTCCACGAAAGGCAAGGTTTCTTCCCGCGCCGTGGAGGAAGGCGTTTCCGTCTCGACCGCGAAAGACGGAGTGTCTGCCTGCGGCGAAGCGGAAGGCGCTTCCGCCTCGACCGCGAAAGACAGCGTGTCCGCCCGAGCTTCCAGGGTCACCGCTTCCTCCCGCGCCCTCATGCCTTCCGCCGCGGTGGCGATGGGTTCCGGGAGGGACGCTGTTTCAGCCTCGGGTAATCGTGGTTCCGGGGGAGACGATGGTTCCTCCCGTGCCGTGCCGGAGCGCGGTGTCACCGGCGCCGGAGCGGCGAGGGGGAGATGGAGGGAAGCAGATTCCGCCTGAAGCAAGGGTTTCGTCTGTACGGGGGACGCCGACAAGGCATGACCGGTGCCCGCCAGGATGGACCGCAAGGCCCGGCGTGCCGGCAGCGGGACGTGACGGGCGATCCGGCGCAGCTTCCCGAACGCGCGCCACGCCGTTGAATGCAGGATCGCATCCCGATGCAGCGTGACCTCCCGCAATGTCTGATGGTGCAGGGTGTGCTCGGTTTCGGCCTGGCGGAGGTGATGCGCCAGTTCCTCGGCGCGTGACCGCAGTTCCTCGGTGTGCGATCGCAGTGCTTCGTTGGCGCTGGCCTGTTGCCCGGTTTCCGCCCGTGCCTCGGCGAGCTGGCGGTTCAACTCCCCGGCCTCCCGCCAGGCTTCCTCCCGCGTCTGGGCGAGCTGGTGGTTCAGTTCCCCGGCTTCCTCCCGCGCCCGCGCGAGTTGGTGGTTCAGCGCTTCGCCCTCCTCCTGGGCCTGGAGGCGCTGGCGGTTCAGTTCCTCCGCCTGTTCCCGTAGCCGCGCGTCCCGGTCGGTCACCATGCCGTCGCGCAGCCGGATTTCGCCGTCCCGCTCCAGCACCTGATCGGTCAGTTCATCGATTCTCTGGCGGGCGCTTTCCCGCGCGGTGACGTGCTGCCCGATTTCCGTTTTCAAGACCGCGATTCCGGCCACGAGACGGTTGACCTCGGTGGAAAGCGACGCCGTGGTATCGCGCAGACGGCGTTCCTCGCCGGAGAAATAGGCGAGATATTCCGGGTGAACCAAAGACAACGGTTTTTGATGCGCGGTGTCGCGTGAGCGCGCGTCGATGCTGGCGAAGGCGGGTGACAGGCGGCGCACGTACAGCAGCAGGTTCTGCC
>JAYVCG010000010.1:0-6631 GCA_043750075.1 Acetobacteraceae bacterium
GGGGGAAGTGGTCGGCGCCGTCCGCCTGATCCTGCCGGAAACACCGGCGGGGGGCGGCGCGCTTCCCATCCATCATGTCTGCGACCGCGCCCTGTTGCGCGACGTGCCCGCCACCACGGGCGAGGTGTCCCGCTTCGCGCTGGCGAAACAACTCATGAGGCAGGTGCGCTCCATCAGCCCGGCGTCTTCCTCGCTGTTGCGTCTCGCGCTGATCCAGGGCGCGGTCCGGCTCAGCGCCGAGGCGGGCCATACCCACTGGCTGGCGGTGATGGAGCCGACCCTGCTGCGCCTGCTCGCCACCACCGGCCTGCACTTCACTCCCCTGGGCCCCCCCGTGGACTATCATGGCCTGCGCCAGCCGGCGGTGGCGGAACTGGCGCCGGTGCTGGCGCGTCTGGCGATCGAGCGGCCCGTCGTGTGGGACTTCATCACCCGCGATGGCACCTGGTATCCGGCCTCGCGGCCAAGGGGACCGCGCTTCCCCCGCGTCATCAGGGCGCCGCTCAAGGAAACCGTGGCGGCCTGAAACGCGATGCTTGCTGACGACAGAAAAGGAAATACCGCGGCTTTTTGATGCCTCCGGGTTTGCGATGCGGGTTTCGATCATGCTTCCGGCGGCTGTTTCCCGCGCGCGAATTGACTTATCGCCCTGACCTGCCCCGCTTCACCCCCAAGCGGCTGTGTTCAGGTCCGTGCGAAGCGCCATGACCCCGAGCCGAAATGCATTTGAAGGTTTTTCAGCGGCCTGTTAGTGAAGGAACGTGCGACCGCGCGATTAAAATCAGAAAACAGGAATCAGGCCCTGAAGCTGGAAAAGACGGCATGAGAAGGACAGGCGCTTCCGCCCTGCCAGGACATATCGCCTCTTTCGCCGTTCACTGGCGATGGACAACGGTTCTCCTGATCCTGGCGATCACGGCCTGTCTCATGGGAAGCCTCGGGCGTTTGTCGATCGTCGTGGACCCTGACGATACATTGCCGCAATCGCATCCATACCTCGTCGCGACCAATCTCGCCGACCGGTTGTTCGGCAACAAATTCGTGGTGGTCCTGGGGATCACCCCACGGGAAGGCGATGCCTCACGCCCCGAGGTTCTGACGGCCGTGAGAGGCATCACGGAAGCCCTGGGACGCGATCCTGGTATCGTCCGGTCAAACCTCACCAGCCTGAGTGCCCGCAAGGTCAAGGACATACGCGGCGCGCCGGATGGTCTGGAGGTCAGGCCGCTGCTGGGAACCGCGCCCACGGCCGGTCAGGAATGGGCCGCGCTCGAGGCCGCTCTGGAGCGCAACCCCGTATATGGGGGATTGCTGTTGTCGCACGACCGCCGGACAGCCTCCATCATAGCCGATTTCCGCAAGGACGCGAACGGCTTCAGGGCCATCGCGGCCCGCCTCGACGCCATCGCCGCCCCCTATCGTTCTCCCGCGTTGAGAATCGACATCGCGGGTCAACCCATTCTTCTGGGCCTGATGGAAGTGTTCTCCGAGCGCATAGGCCCCTTGTTCGTCCTCGCCCTGATCATCGTCGGCCTGATCCATTTCGAGGCCTTCCGGTCCTGGCAAGGCCTGGTTCTGCCCCTGATGACAGGCCTGATCGCCACCGGATGGGGACTGGGCGTCATGGGCTGGACGGGGACGCCGCTCGATGCCTTCAACGCGACCACGCCCATCCTGATCCTGACGGTCGGCGCCGGTCACGCCGTGCAGATCCTGAAGCGTTATTATGAGGAGTATGGCGCCGCGCCGCCGCGCACGCCGGAGGATCGAGGGGCGGCGAACCGCGCGGCCATCGTGCGGGCCATGACCGTCACCGGACCCGTCATGGTCGCGGCCGGGCTGACGGCGGCGGCCAGCTTCGCTTCCCTGATGGTTTTCCGCATTGGCACGATACGCACGTTCGGACTGTTCACGGCGGCCGGTATTCTCGCCGCGCTGGTGCTCGAACTCACTTTCATCCCGGCGTTGCGCGCCATTCTCCCTCCCCCCGGCCCGCGCCAGATCACCCGGGAAGCGGAGACGGGGATGTGGGACAGGCTGGCGGGCGGGCTGGCCCGGCTGACCATCACGCGGCCCTGGACCATCGTGGCGGGTTCGCTGGTGTTCCTCGCGCTGGCCGCGGGTGGATCGGTCTTCGTGCATCTCGACAATTCACTGCGTTCCTATTTCCTTGCCTCCCTGGAGGTCAGGCAGCAGGACAAATGGCTGAATGAACGGCTGGCCGGGAACAACGTGCTTTCCATCGTCGTGCGTGGCCAGGCCGAGGACACCATCAAATCCCCCATCGTGCTGCGCGCGATGGAGGCGACGCAGCGTTTCCTCGAACAGGAGCCATCCGTCGGCAAGACGGTGAGCCTCGTGGATTTCGTCAGGCAGATCGACCGGGCCATGAACGATGATCCGGACCAGGCCCGTCCGCTGCCGGATCAGCAGGATCTGATCGCGCAATATCTTCTGCTGTACTCCATTTCCGGGGAGCCCGGCGATTTTGATTCTTACGTTGACAGCGCCTACCGGAACGCGGTGATCACCGCGTATCTGAAGGAGGAAAGTTCAGCCTATCTCACGGACCTCACGCGCCGTCTGCGCGTTTTCGTGGACCAGACTTTCCCGAGTGACGTTGAAGTAATGATTGGCGGGAACGTCCTGTCGCCGGTCGCTCTGAATGAAGTGCTGGTGGGCAACAAGTTGCTGAACATCGCGCAGATCGCGCTCGCCGTGTTCCTGGTCTCCAGCATCCTGTTCCGCTCCCTCGCCGGCGGCGCCCTGGTGCTGGTGCCGCTGGTGCTGGCGGTGGTGGGCAATTTCGGCCTGATGGGGTGGGTGGGAATTCCGCTGCAGGTGGTCACGGCGACCGTGAGCGCCATGGGTGTGGGCATTGGCGCGGACTATGCGATCTATCTCCTCTACCGTCTCCGCGAGGAGGGGCGGGTGGCCGATCCGGCGGTCGCGATGGAGCGTATGTTCCGGTCGGCCGGCAAGGCCGTGATGTTCGTCGCGACAGCCATGGCGGGAGGGTACGCGGTCATGATGCTTTCTTGGGGATTTCTCATTCATTTCTGGCTCGGTTTGCTGATCAGCGTCACCATGCTGGTCAGCGCGGCGGCGGCGCTGACCAGCCTGCCCGCCCTGGCGATGATCCTGCGCCCGGCCTTCCTGTTCGGCCCCGCGCGCGCCATGCCGCGTCCCACGCGCCTCCTGGGCGTGGCGGCCCTCGGGTTGATCCTGATGAGCCCCTCCGGCCAGGCGCAAGGGCTTTCGGCCGAGGAGGTGATGCGGCGCAACTTCGTCGCCACCAAGGTCACCGACGCCACCATGGACGCCATTTTCACGCTGATCTCGGCGGACGGGCAGCAACGGGTCCGCCACACGCAAAGCTGGACCAAACTGCGTGAGGACGGCGCCAGCAACATGCGTCTCACCCGCTTCCTCTCTCCGCCCGACGTGCGCGGCACGGCTACGCTGACAATCGAGAATCCCGCCGGTGACGACGACATCTGGATTTACCTTCCCGCGTTGAAGCGGGTCCGGCGCCTGTTGGCCTCGAACAAGAAGGACAGCTTCGTCGGCACGGATTTCAGTTATGGCGACGTCATCGGTTTCAAAGTGGAGGAATGGCGCCACACCCTCGTCCGTCAGGAGAAAGTGGATGGCGTGCTGTGCCATGTCGTGAATTCGCTGCCGGCCTCGGCGGCCGTGCTGGAGACGAGCGGCTACAGCCGCCGTCTGCAATGGATCAGGGCGGATAATTTCGTCACGGTCCAGGGGCAGTATTTCGACGCCGGGGGCCGTCTGTGGAAGACGTTCGCCATGTCCGATCTGCGGATCGCCGATCCGTCGCGCAACCGCTGGCAACCGATGCGGCTCGAAAGCCGTGACGTTCAATCCGGGCACGCGACCATCATCCAGCTTGAGAATTTCCGGCCCAATCAGGGGTTGAACGCCGATAAATTCAATCCCCGCGTCCTGGATCAATAGCATGAAATGGCTGACGGTCCTGGCCGCCCTCCTGCTCCCGCAGGCGTCCGCATGGGCCGGGGAGAACGCGCCAGCACCGTCCGCGCTTACTCTCAACGGCTCCGTTCGCACTGGCTACTGGAGTTCGAATCGCCAGTTGGATGACAAGATCGGCTACATGCCGTCCAGCCTGTGGCTGAAGATGGCGGTGGACCCTGGTGGCGGATGGTATGCGCGCGGCGAAGGGTGGGTGATGCATGAACGCCCCTTCAGCAAGGACGGCCGCGTCCGGGCCGATTTACGCGAGGGCTTCGTTGGCTGGCGCGGCGATGCGGTGGAAGTCACGTTTGGCCGCAGGATCATTTCCTGGGGCCGGGCCGACCGCATCAACCCGACGGATGTGATCACGTCGCGCGATTACACCTGGCTTTTCGCCGAGGAGGAGAATCAGAAACAAGGCAGTGTGGTGGCGACACTTTCTTATGCGATCGGAGACCTGACGGCGACGGCGCTGTGGCTGCCGGAATTCAGACCCAATGTATATCCGATTCCACGAACGTATGGTTTGTTCGTCCGGCAGGGCACGGACCAGTTGAAAGCCGATCAGTTCGCGTTGCGTCTTGATCGCACGGGAAAAGGTTTCGATTGGGCGCTTTCCTACTTCAGGGGGATCAATCGTGATCCAGGCGCCAGATTGACGCGGATTTCCGCCGCGGGCGTTTCAGTGGAATCCGTGTATGACCGGCTGCAGGTGTGGGGGGCCGATTTCGCGACCAACATCGGCGGTTTCGGACTGCGGGGAGAAATCGCCTACGCCCAGTCTGATGGGGCTCATGGTGACATATTCAGTCCCCGGCCTTTCGTCAGATCGGTCGTCGGCCTTGATCGTAACGTAATGGAAACATTGAACATCAATGTGCAGTATGTTTTTCAGGGCGTTTTTTCATACAAGGAGCCCGCGTACGGCGCTTATTCCCCGCTCACGCGCCTCGCGGTTGAAACGGCGCTGCTGAACAACCAGCGTCTGCGGGTTCAGCATGGCGTGGCGGTGCGGATCGGGTACACCACGCTCAATGACACCCTGAACCTGGAGATGAGCGCGCTCGCCTTCTTCACGGATGGGAGTTTCGTCTTGCGGCCGCGCGCCACCTACGCCATCAACGACCATCTCAAGGTCACCGCCGGCGCCGACATCTTTCAGGGCGGACGCGATTCATATTTTGGTCAGCTTAAAAGGAACACGCTGTTTCTGACCGAAATTCGTTATTCATTTTAAGTTCTTCCCGCGACGCGGGGTGCGAACACTTCCACCCTCAGAACGCGTGCCATGGTATCGCCCCTCGCCGGACCACGGGCGCGGACCACGGGCGCGATCTCCATGAGGCAACGAAGTGCCATCCACACCTGGCGGGGGACAAGCAGACAGCACCTCCGCCGGGACCAGGGGACGGCGCCAGGCGTTCTCGCCGGGATGACCGGACCCGCGAGCCCATGGACGGGGTTTGCCTGCCATCAAAGGAACTGGCATACCGCCGCGCCAACCTCCACCCAGGGCCCTGGGCGGGTGCGTATGCGCGTGCCTGGCCCACCCATGAGACAGACAAAGAGGAACCTCTCGGATGCAAGCGGCCCACTATTTGATCCTCGCCTGCGGTATCGCGGCGTTGATCTACGGCCTGATCACCAGCCAGCAGGTGCTCGCGAAGGATCCTGGTAACGCCCGGATGCAGGAAATCGCGGGCGCGGTCCAGGAAGGCGCGCGTGCCTACCTGAACCGTCAGTACATGACCATCGCCATCGTCGGCATCGTCATCCTGGTCATCCTGACCGCCATTCTCGGCGTGCATACCGGCGTGGGCTTCGCCATCGGCGCCATCCTGTCGGCCGCCACCGGCTACATCGGCATGAACGTCTCCGTCCGCGCCAATTGCCGCACGGCGCAGGCATCGCGGGAGGGCATCGCCGCGGGCCTCGACGTGGCGTTCAAGGCGGGCGCCATAACCGGCATGCTGGTCGTGGGCCTCGGCCTTCTGGGCGTGGCGGGGTATTACTTCTTCCTGCGCGCCGGTCTGGCGCCGGACGCCGACATCCGCCCGACGCTGGAGGCGATGGTCGCCCTTGGCTTTGGCGGCTCGCTGATCTCCATCTTCGCCCGTCTCGGCGGCGGCATCTTCACCAAGGGCGCCGACGTGGGCGCCGACCTCGTGGGCAAGGTCGAGGCCAACATCCCCGAGGATGACCCCCGCAACCCCGCCGTGATCGCCGACAACGTGGGCGATAACGTGGGCGACTGCGCCGGCATGGCCGCCGATCTGTTCGAGACCTACGCGGTCACCATCGTCGCCACCATGCTGCTCGCCGCCATCCTGTTCGCGGGCGAGATGCGCGACCGGCTGCTGCTGCTGCCGCTTGGCATCTGCGCCATCTGCATCCTGACCTCCATCGCCGGCACGTATTTCGTCAAACTGGGCCCGGATAACGCGATCATGAAGGCGCTGTACAAGGGCCTGATCGTCACCGGCGGGCTGTCGGTCGTGGGCGTTGCCATCATCATCGGCTGGTTCGTTGGCTTCACCACGCCGCTGCCGCTGATCGCCGGCGGTTTCGTCACGGGCGGGTCGCTGTTCCTGTGCGCGCTGATCGGTCTGCTCGTGACCGGGGCGATCGTGTGGGT
>JAYVCG010000011.1:0-5073 GCA_043750075.1 Acetobacteraceae bacterium
GCGGTCAGCGGCACCGCGACCATGTTCGATACGACGTAGTACAGTTGCACATGCCCGAAATGATACGCGCCGTACGGCAGTGACGCGGTGCCCGCCAGCGTGCTGGTCAGCGCCAGCGCGACGATGTGTGAGGCCACGCGCTTCCCCAGGCTTTTCCCGTACAGCTTGCGCAGCCAGGGGCGCAGCGCGGCGTAACCGGAAATCAACGCCAGCACGGCGGAAAAACTCATCTGGAACGACACGCCCGGCACCTCGTACGGGGCGATCAGCATCAGCGCCACCCCCGCCACCGCGAGGCCGCGCACCGAGACGGGCTGGCGTCCGGCCAGCACCGCGAGGGTGAACAGGCACGCCATGGCGAAACTGCGCACGATCGGCACATGCGCGCCGGTCAGGATCATGTAGCCGCCGCCCGCGATCAGCGCGATCACGGCGGCGATCTTCTTCGTGGGCCAGAACAGCGAGGCGCGCTCGGACACCGCCATCAGGGTGCGCGCCGCCGTCAGCACGAACCCCATGACGATGCCGATGTGCAGTCCGGCGACCGCCAGCAGATGCGCGAGGCCGGAATCGCGGAAGGCGGTGTGCTCCGCCTCTGGGATGCCGCGGGCCTCGCCGGTCAGCAGCGTGACCGAGACCATGCCCGCGGCGCCCGGAATAACGGCGGTGACGCGGGCGGCGATGGTTTCCCGCAGCCATTGCACCCAGGCCGAGAAGCGGTCCGGCGGCGCGTGGGACGTGATGTCGATGCGGCCGAGAGCATAACCGGAAGCGCCGAGGCGGGCATGATAGGCATCGCGCTGCATGTCCCACGCGCCCGGCCAGGACGGCGCGGGGGGCGGACGCAGCATGACGCGGGCGCGCAGCGTGGCGCCGGTTTCCACCGCCGTTTCGTCCCCCGCCTTGAGCCGGAAGCGCACCGTCCTGGCCATGGCGTGTTCGAGCATGAGGGGGCGGGTGGCCTTGGGATTGCGCCGCTCGTCCTCGCGCAGCACCACGTTGCCCAGGGTGACACGGCGGCCCTTGGGCAGGATTTCCACGGCGCGCACGGTGCCGCTGACGGTCATCGCATGGGCGGGCAGGTTGGTCTCGATCGGGGGGACGCGAGAGGTGGAATGCTGCGCCGAGGCAAACCCCAAAGCGGCGCAGGCCACGATCAGGGCGAGGGCGCGGGGAAATTTCCAGCGGAAGCAGGCCAGGGTGGCGGCGAACCCGGCGGCGGCGAATTTGGCGCCAATCCAGAGGGGAGGCTCGAAGCGCAGCGCGTAATAGGCGAGCACGCCCATGCCCATGAACACGGGCAGCCACAGCACGGCGCGGCCTTGCTCGGCGTCGGCGATCACGGAGCGCCAGCGGGCGAGGCGGCGCCCGATCCTCCAGCCAATATCCCATTGGGCGTTTTGCCACCGGGCCAGACGCGCGCGGTTTTGCCCCATGCGCGGCAGGGTAGGGGGGGAGTATCAAGATTGGGTTAACCGCGTGGCGGGACTTCTGAGCCGTTTGTGCCCGCCGCTGGTCCCGCCTCATCACCGAGGATGCGGGCCGCGCGGCCGGGAAATCGCTGGAGCCTGTCGCCGGAAGACAACGCACCCCAGATACGCTAAGCCCCGCCGCTCCCTCCGGCCGGATACCACGCGCATGACCGTTCGCACCCGTTTCGCCCCCAGCCCAACCGGGTCGCTGCACATTGGCGGCGTCCGCACCGCGCTGTTCAATTTCCTGTTCGCCCGCCATCACGGCGGCGCCTTTCTGCTGCGCGTCGAGGACACCGACCGCGAACGCAGCACCGAAGCCGCCACCCGCACCATCCTCGAAGGCCTCGACTGGCTGGGCCTCGACCGCGACGAGCAGACGGTGTTCCAGTCCGCCCGCGCCGGACGCCACGCCGCGGTCGCGCAGGAGATGCTGGCGCGGGGGCAGGCTTACCTCTGCTATTGCACAGCGGAGGAACTGAAGCAGATGCGCGAGCAGGCGGTCGCCGAAGGCCGCTCGCCGCGCTACGACGGTCGCTGGCGGGATCGCGATCCGCGGGAAGCGCCAGCGGGCGTCAAACCCTCGATCCGGCTGAAGGCTCCGCGCGAGGGCGGCACGATGGTCGATGATCTGGTGCAAGGCCCCGTCCGCGTCGCCAACGCGGAGATGGACGACCTCATCATCCTGCGGAGCGACGGCACGCCCACGTACCTGCACGCTGTCGTGGTGGACGACCACGACATGGCGATCACCCATGTCATCCGCGGCGACGACCATCTGACCAACACCTTCCGCCAGGTGCAAATCTACCAGGCGATGGGCTGGGATTTGCCCGCCTTCGCCCATATCCCGCTGATCCACGGCGTTGATGGGGCGAAACTGTCCAAGCGGCACGGCGCCGTATCGGCGCTGGACCTGCGCGAGGAAGGGTATTTGCCCGAGGCCGTCTGCAACTATCTGCTCCGTCTCGGCTGGTCGCATGGCGATCTGGAGGTGCTGGACCGCGACACGGCGATCCGGCTGTTCGACATCGCGGATGTCAACCGCGGCGCCTCACGCATGGATTACGCCAAACTGACGCATCTGAACGGGATTTACCTCCGTCAGGCGGATGATGCCCGGCTGACGCGCGACGTGCTCGACCGTCTCGCCGGCCAGCCTGGCCTGTCCCTGGGCTCCGTCACCGAGGCGCGTGTTCTGGCGCTGATGCCGCATCTGAAGGAACGCGCGAAGACCCTGATCGACCTCGCCGGTTCCGCCGCGTTCCTGGCGCGTGCCGTGCCGTTGCCGATGGAGGCGAAAGCCGAAGCCCAGTTGACGCCCGAGGCCCGCGCGCTGCTGCGCGAGACGGGGGAGGCTCTGGCCGCGACCGATTTCACCGTGCCCGCGCTGGATGCCGCGTTGCGTGCGGTCGCGGAGAGTACGGGCAAGAAACTCGGGCAGGTGGCGCAGCCGTTGCGCGCCGCGTTGACCGGCTCCGCCGTCAGTCCGGGGATTGATGTGACCCTGGCGGCTCTGGGGCGGGAGGAGGCGCTGGCGCGGATCGCGGCGGCGTCCGGCTGAGGGAAAGCCGTCAGGGCGCTGCCCTGAAACCCATCAGGAGGGCGCTGCCCTCCTGGACCACCCGCCAGAGACGATAGCCCCTGTACCCCTCCATTGGAGGCACCATGGAGGGGTCCAGGTGCCCGGCACCTGGCGGGGCGCGGGGCAGAGCCCCGGCCTTTCTTCCTTCAGGCGATCCGCCTGGCGGGTTTGAAGGAAAGCATTGACTTACATCGCCAGCCGCCCGTAGCCTCACCCAAACAATCCAGGGCGCCTCCGAACAGACCCTGGAACGGCCAGATGTCTCATATGGCGAACAGGGAAAGAAAACGGCCATGAACACCATGAGTCGGCGAAGAATATTGACCGGCACCGCGAGTCTGGCGGCCATGGGGCCATTGAGCCGCCCCCACATCGCCAACGCCCAGTCGAAGACCGCCGCGATCTGGGTACAGCAGGGCTTCATCCAGCAGGAGGACGTGGCGTTCAAACAGACGGTCGCGGATTACGAGAAGGATACCGGCAACAAGATCGAACACAGCATCATGCCGTTCATGGCGCTGAACCAGAAGGCGATCTCCGCCCTGACCAGCGGCGATGTCCCGGACCTCATCTTCCACGACGCGCCGACGGCGGTGCTGCCGCAAAACGCCTGGCATGACCGCCTGGTCGATATGACCGACGTGATCGAGACGCAAAAGGGCAAGTTCACCGAAACCGCGCTGCTGTCCGCCAGCTTCTACAACGGCACCACGAAAAAGCGTTCCTATTACATGGCCCCGGTGAAGCAGGCGAGCACGCCGTTCCATATCTGGAGCGATCTGGTCGAGAAAGCCGGTTTCAAAATGTCCGACATACCGGACAAGTGGGACGCCCGCTGGGAATTCTTCAAGCCGGTGCAGAAAGAACTGCGCGCCAAGGGGATGCGCAAGATTTATGGCCTTGGCTTGCAGGTCACTACCGTCGGACCGAACGACGGCAATGGTCTGTTCTATCATTTCATGATCGCCAATGGCGGTCAGGACATCATCACCAAGGACGGCAAGCTGCACACGGACGACAAGCAGGTGCGGGAAGCGGCGATCCATTCGGTCACGTTCATGACGGGCCTCTACAAGGACGGCTATGTGCCGCCCGAGGCGCTGAGCTGGAACGACGCCGACGACAACAACGCCTACCATGAAAAGCTGTTCGTCATGGGGTTCGACGGGACGCTGTCGCCCGAACTCGCGATGATCAACAAGCGGCCGGACGCTTACAAGAACGAAATGCGGGTACTGAGCCTGCCAGCCAAGAATGACGGCACGGTGATGCCGGCCCAGGTAGGGGCTGGGGGGGGATTCATTCCGAAGGGGGCGAAGAATGTCGGGGTGGCCAAAGACTTCATGAAGTATTTCATCCGCCCGGAAGTCATGGGCGCGAACCTGAAGGGGGGTCTGGGCCGCTGGTGCCCAGCCATTCCGCAGGTCGTCAAGGACGACCCGTGGTGGACCGATCCGAAACTGGACCCGCACCGGTCGCAGTACGTGGAACAGACCGTGCTGAAACCAACAGTGCCAAACTACATCGGCTACAATCCGGCCCTGGGCCAGGTCAACGCCGAGCAGCTTTGGGGCCAGTGCCACGCCGATGTCATCAAGAACGGCATGACGCCAGCGGCGGCGGTGGACAAGGCGTTCAAACGCGCCGAGGCGATCTTCGCGAAATTCACCTTCGGCTGACCCTGGCGAGGCGCGTATGAGCACCACACAGCAGGCTATCGCGCTCGGACGGCCCGAGGAGGTTGTGCGGAAGCACCGGCGCGCCTGGCACGGCGGAATGCAAGGCTGGGATTTCGCCTGGGCCATCGCCTTCGCCGTGCCTTACATCTTCGTGTTCCTCGCCTTCGTCATCTATCCCATCCTCTACGGGCTCTGGCTGGGCGGCAAACCGTCCTTATACGTCGAGCTGGCGTCGGACCCGCATTACGTGACCGCGATGATCAACACGCTGATCTACGTGGGCATCGGCGTGAACCTGAAGATGGTCATCGCCTTCCTGCTGTCCGGCTTCTTCATG
>JAYVCG010000012.1:0-3843 GCA_043750075.1 Acetobacteraceae bacterium
AATGGATTCTGAAATTTCACGTGGGTCATCGACCTGTTTAGGTAAGTATAAAGTGACCGTGTATTCTGGATGACCGCGATAGGATCGCAGATCGAACAATACCTTGTTCCCAATGACAAAGGAGGCGGCGGTGAACATGTCCAGCCCGTCCTCACCCTTTCGGATCGTCAAGGTGAAGTAGTTCAAGGGCCGCCAGAATATGGCTTGCGGAACGATATCATACGCGGGCTCATATGCCAGGGTTTTGACCATCGGAAGTTCGTTCCCGTGTTATGGCTGAAAATTCTTGACGGCCGCGAGGATGCACGCGAATTCCTCCCCATCCTGGTATCGGCGCAGGACGCCTGGCGTGTGATTCAAATACCAACGCGCTTCAAAAGGTGACCCATCGGGATGGGGAGCCGTCTCCGTCGTGAACTCGATTCCCCGCTCTTTCTGTAATGTTCTGGGGTTGATCTTTAGCGGAATGGCATAGGCTTGAACAGTTGGCTCCATGCCTCCATTGGTGGGGGTTCTTCCCCAAATCTCTCCAGACTCCACTTGTTTCACGGCGACCGCGCGGGTTTGATATCTGGTTTCCTGACGGTTGAAAGGGCCAAGGGGTGGCACGGCCTGGAGATCTCCATTGCAAGCTGAAAACAGAATGCTGAACCCTCCAGGGCTTTGTCAAAGGGGATTGATGGTTCAAGCCGCGGCAGCCTTACCAGTGACGGCCACCCGTATCATGGCGGTCCCGGTGGGGCGGTCAGACACCTGCTCGTCCTTCAATCCAGCCCGCCTCATGTCACATCCAGGGCATGGCGCACCCGCGCGCGATGACCCCTTCCCCTCATTCAGGCCCCGCCGCGCGAGGCGGTGGCGGCGGAACAAGTGTCCATGCCATGATGCGGCCCCGAGGAAGGAGCCTCGTCATGGCAACGGCGCTGCTGGACGATCCCGTGCTGACAACACTGCGCCGCCGCCTGAGGAACTGTATGGCGACCGGCTGGCGCGAGTCGTGCTGTTCGGCTCCCGCGCGCGGGGGGATCACCACGCGGACTCGGATTACGATATCGCGGTGTTCCTGAAGGACATGCCGGACTGGTGGGGGGAACTGGGAAGGCTGGCGGATCTGGATGTCGAGACGTTCGATCGGACGGGCTTGTGCCTCGATGTCAAAGCGTATGCGCTCTTTGAGTGGGCGGATCGCACTCCGCTGATGGGTGAAATCCGACGCGACGGGATCGATTTTTGAAGCCGGAGAGCTTGCATCTGCTGAATGCCGCCCAGGGGCAACTCAGCGAGGGAAGGGCGGTTTTGACAATCAATTCGCCGGAACTCGCGGGCAGGGCGGCGTATCTGGCCGCGTTGCTCGCGGCGCGTGCCTTCATCCATGAACGTACGGGCCGGGAACGTACGGGCCGGATCGCGAAAACTCATCGCGGCACGCGAGTGGCTTTTTTGGAACTGACCGCCGGTGGCGAGGCGTTCGACCGGGAGCAACGGGGCTTCCTCGCATGGGCATACCGCCTGAAAACGATCGCGGATTACGAAGTGGCGCCGCGGCGCGTCGTGTCATCAGTCCAGGCCAGCACCGCCCTCGACACCGCTGCCCGCTTCGTGGCCCGCATCGCCGCGGTGCTGGAAGACCGGCCAGACGCCTGACCGCCTTTCCATCCACCCCGCCCCATGCCACATCGGGGACATGAGACACATGCGCGCCGCTTCCCCTCCGCCGGCCGTGACCCGGCCACGGGCCTTGTCGAACACCGAGATCATGCTGTCGATCGCGCCTTATCTGTGGCCCAGGGGAAATCCGGGCGCTCGGGTGAGGGTGGTGACGGCGGTGGCGTTCATGTTCCTCGCCAAGGCGGCGGCGGTTTATGTGCCAATCCTGTATGGGCGGACGGTGGATGCGCTGACCACGCCGGGCAATCTGGCGGTGGTGCTGCCGGTGGCGTTGATCCTGGCGTACGGCATCGCGCGGGTAGGGGCGGCGGGATTTGGCGAGGTCAGGGACGCGCTGTTCGCCTCGGTCTCGCAACGGGCGGTGCGGCTGGTGGCGTTGCGGACCTATCAGCATCTGCACCGGGTCAGCTTGCGGTTCCATCTCGACCGGCAGACGGGCGGGCTGTCGCGGGTGATCGACCGGGGCGTGCAGGGGATGCAGTCCGTGCTGCGGCTCGCGGTGTTCAACGTGGTGCCGACGGCGGTGGAGCTGCTGCTGGTCACCGGCATCATCTGGTACATGTTCGACTGGCGCTATGCCGCCGTCACGATGGCGGCGGTGCTGGTGTATGTGGCGTTCACCAGCGTGCTGGCGGGCCGGCGTGGGCGCTACCGGCGGACGCTGAACGACACCGACAACGATGCCTCCAGCAAGGCGCTGGACAGTCTGCTCAACTACGAGACCGTGAAATATTTCGGCAATGAGGCGCATGAGGCGGCGCGCTACGACAAGGCGCTGGCCCGGTATGAGCGGGCGGCGGTGCGGGTGCAGGTCTCGCTCAACATGCTCAACCTCGGTCAGGCGGCGATCATCGCCGTGGGGCTGACGATCATCATGCTGATGGCGGCCCGGTCGATGGCCGAGGGCACGATGACCATCGGGTCGTTCGTGCTGATCAACACGTATCTGATCCAGTTGTATCAGCCGTTGAACTTCCTCGGCATGGTGTACATGACCATCAAGCAGGGGCTGGTGGACATGGAGCAAATGTTCGCTCTGCTGAACGTCGCCGCCGAGGTGGAGGACAAGCCCAACGCCCCCGCCCTGATCGCCTCCGGTGGCGAGGTGCGGTTCGAGGACGTGCGCTTCGGTTACCGCCCCGACCGGGAAATCCTGCACGGCGTCAGTTTTTCCATCCCCGCGGGCAAGCGCCTCGCCATCGTCGGCCCGACCGGCAGCGGCAAATCCACCGTCAGCCGGTTGCTGTTCCGCTTCTATGACGTGACCGGCGGGCGGGTGCTGATCGACGGCCAGGATGTGCGGGATGTGACCCAGGACAGCGTGCGCGCCGCCATCGGCGTGGTGCCGCAGGACACGGTGCTGTTCAACGACACGATCCGCTACAACATCGGTTACGGCAAGCCCTCGGCGTCGCAGGAGGAAATCGAGCAGGCCGCGCGGCTGGCGCAGGTGCATGATTTCGTCATCCGCCTGCCGGATGGGTACGATACGATGGTGGGGGAGCGGGGGCTGAAACTCTCGGGCGGGGAGAAGCAGCGCGTGGCCATCGCGCGCACCATCCTGAAAGACCCGCGCATCCTGATCCTCGATGAGGCCACCAGCGCGCTCGACACCCGCACCGAGCAAGAGATCCAGGGCGCCTTCCGCGCCGTCATGAGCCACCGCACCACGCTGGTGATCGCCCACCGCCTGTCCACCGTGATCGACGCCGACGAAATCCTCGTGCTGCGCGATGGTCTGATCGAGGAACGCGGCAGCCACGCCGCGCTTCTGTCCCATGATGGTTTGTACGCCCAAATGTGGGCGATGCAGGCCGATGAGCCAGCGTCCGAACCCGTATCTGTAGAGTAAGGAAACCAACCCATGGCCTCCGCTGACAACCATGAGCCGCCCGCTGAACTGAGCCTCGCCGGTTCGGTGGTGGACAAGGCGATCGAATACATGATGAGCCAGCACGTGCCCCCCGTCGCCATCGCCTCCGCCCTTCTCGGCGGCTCCATCGCCCTGCTCGCCCGCACGCTGGGGGATGAGGCGATCGTGGGAATTTTGAACAACGCCATCGCCAGCGTGCGGAGCGGGGAATTGCGCGGGAAGCACGATGGGTGAGGGAGGCGCGTTGGGCGGTGGCGGGCCGCCTTCCTGGTCCGGGGAGGCGGAAAGGCTGCTTTTTCAAC
>JAYVCG010000013.1:0-2635 GCA_043750075.1 Acetobacteraceae bacterium
TAACCACCCAGAAAACCTTAACTTGTTCCCGGATGGACACTGAGGGTGAGCGGAATTTCTCGTGCTGCCCGGTTTCCGTCAGCTATACCATCTGAATGCGTAACTCGCGTCCGACAAGTGAAGCCGCACGCTGCAAGGTTTCAATCGTCACGTTCCCATGCGCTTTGAGAATACGATCAATCTGGGCGCGGCTGGTGTGCATTAACTCAGCCATTTTGGTCTTGCTCATGCCTTGTTTCTTCATCTCTTCAGCAAGTTGCCACGCCACAACGCGCGTCACCGCTTCGCTTCGTGCCGCATCACGTATGCCATCCTCATCCAAAAAATCATCAAGCGTTGATCCCCAATGTGGGTTTTTCTTGTTCATCCCTTCATTTCCTTCATCCGTTTACGTGCAAGCATGATATCTTCTGGTGGCGTTTTCCGCGTCTTCTTGATGAAGCCATGCACAACGCCGATACGGTTGTCATGTGTGAAAAACAGAAGCCTCGCGCTGTGACGCGCCGTGGAGGCGCGTTGCCGGAAATCGTCCAGCATATGGATCAGGTCGTGCAGGCCGCGGCCCAGACGGTCAAACTTGCACACAGTCAGGGTATCGCCGTGTTCCGGTCCCTTGAGGCAACGGCGCGGGGTGGTTGATGTGGGCTCCCGTCACCTCATCCTTGAACACGCTCTTAACACGCAGTTTGATGTTAGGTGTCCTGACGACCAGGATCGCGGGCTGCGACGGTAGCGGATCAAACCAAGAATCGGATCAACACAGACCCGTGCGCCCGTCTGGCGAAAAAGACTGCCTCGCGGTGATGGCACAGGTCTCCTTCCTTCCCCCCATCCTCGTCCCATCACAGCCGGGCGAGCAATTCCGCTTTCTTGGCCGCGAATTCCGCCTCGCTCAGGATGCCCTTGCCATGCAGATCCGCCAGTTTCTCGATCATGCCCAGGATGCCGCTGTCCGCACCGGATGCGGGCATTGCCCCGGACGTTCCCCTGGATGTTCCCCTGGGCTTTTCCCGCACGGGCACTTCCGCGGGCAGGGACGAGGGCGTGGCCTGGACCGGAACGGCCGGCAACGTGGCGACATCGACCAGACCGTGCTGGCTGGTGAACGAAAGCGATCCACTCTGAGATTGCTGCTGCGAGACCCCGCCGATCCGATGATCGAGCGTGTCGTGGACCGTCAGAACACCGTTCATCTCAATCGCCAGCCGCCGGGCCTGGGCGAAATACGCATAGCGGACATGGTTCTGCGCCCCGCTGCTGTCCGGCCATCCAAGATCGTCCGGCCACCACCGGCCTGAGCCGTTTTGCTCCGGCACGAACAGACTGACTGGCCCATCGCCGCCCTCTCCCCGCACGCCGGAGAAACCCCCCTGCCGTTGCCCGCCCTGTGTCTGAAACTGGAAACTCCCGCCCAGTACCAGACCGGGCCGCTCCGCGAACAAGGCCGCGAGATCGGCGCACAACGCCTCGACCCGTCCCTTGAGGCCAGTGTTGAACATGTCCCCGATCATGGTCATCCCGCCCCGCATCCACTGGCCAGAGCCGCCGAACTCCGGGTGGTTGAACTGCGCCATGCCGCCATTGCCGTTCCACACGGCATCGAGCATGGACGCCACCGCGTCAGCACTGAACCCGTGCTTCTGGGACAGATCGTTGACGGCCCGCTGGCCCGCGGGGGAAAGCTGTCGCATCGTGATACCTCGTCCGGTGTGTGGCGGTCAGCCGGTCATGACGGAAGATGATCTGGATGGCGTGGCCGCGCCGTGCAACCGCCTGATCCGTGACAATCCGTATCAGGCCTTGCTTTTCACCGGACCGGATCAAAAGCATCCGGCCGAACGGCTTCGAGGGAAAAAGCAGTCTCAGGCGTTCAGAGCAATGGTGCCAACGCAAGATCGTGCGCCCAGTAAAGGAAAATTGTCCCATCGGTGATGGCCAGATCCCACGAACCCAGAACCATCACCCTGGGCCTGGGGGGCATTCAGTGGATCATCATGCTGTTGGCGTGCCGCACGCGGCCGGTGCGGGCCAGTGTGTTGGCGGCCACACGCACCGAATGCAACTCTCCCTCCAGTTCCCGCCGCCAGAAATCGAGGAACTTCCGCAGTTCCAGATACTCCGGGGCGATGTCCAGCGCCTGCCAGAGATAGGTTTGCAAAATCTCGGGGTGATCGGGGAGGCGATACACGATCTCGGCGGTGGTCAGGCGGTAATCCTTGATGATGGTGATATGACCCATGGCGTGTAAACCTCTCGCGGGCGAAGACCGTTTTTCCGCCCGCGACCGGGATCGCGCGGCGGGAGAAGCGGAGCATGGCAAAGCCTGATGCCACGGCGCAACCAAAAAGTGCCTGATATCAATAACCTGGCACTCATCGCAGGGATGTGCTGCCGAAGTGCTTGACACTCGCGCGGCAGATCACTAGATCGCTGGCACTCTCGGTGAGGGAGTGCCAGCAAGCGCCAACCGGCATTCGCCTTCAGGGGGATGCACGGGGTGTGCGCCAGCGCGACATCAATCAGCCTGAGATCAACACAGGAGCGATAAAGTATGAATTTCCGCCCATTGCATGACCGCGTGGTGGTCCGTCGGCTCGACGCCGAGGAAAAGACGGCGGGTGGCATCATCATCCCC
>JAYVCG010000014.1:0-5201 GCA_043750075.1 Acetobacteraceae bacterium
CGGGCGCATGGGATCAGCCTTCGTTGGAGCTGAAACCCCATGAATCGAAGAAATCACCGCGCCGGAAGCCCCCTCACGGTTAATTGACGACAGGCCCTAACGCCAACGCCTGTGGAACCAGAGCCATTGACCGGGATGCTCGCGCACCCAGCCCTCGATGATTGTGTTGATCGCCTGTGTGGCCGCCGCCGCGTCCACTTTCCCTTCCGCGTCACGCGGCAAAACGAGCGGCCCCGCGCCCAGTACGGAGAAACCGCCATCGGGGCGGCGGACCACGCGCACCCCCACCACCGGGCAATCGAAATGCCGCGCCAGGCGCCCGATGGCCGGGTTCGCCTTGCAGGGACGGCCAAAGAACGTGATGTCGGCGCCGCGGGAGAAATGCTGGTCCACCATCATGCCGACATGCCTGCCCGCGGTCAGCGCGGCGGCGATCTCGATCGGCGCCTGGCCGCGGGTGCGGATCAACTGGCCCATGGAGGCGGCGCGGATGCGCAGGATCGCCCGCGCCACCACCGGGTTGTTGGGCATACGGTACAATACCGCCGATTCCATGCCATAGGCGGGGGGCGCCAGCGCCGCCAGTTCCCAGTTCGCCAGATGCGCGGAAAAGCACAACGCGGGTTTCCCGTCATGCAGCAATTCCAGGAACAGCGGCACGGAATCGGTTTGGATACGGCCCGTGTGGGGCGCGCCGGGGTTGAGATCCCAGAGCGTGTTGAGATGCACATACTCACCCGCGACACGGCCGAGATTGTCCCAGGCTTCTTTCAGAGTGGCCTCATGCCATGCCGCGTCTTTCTCGGGAAAGGCGGCGCGGATGTTCGCTCGCCCGACCCGGTGCACCGGCAGAAACGGGCCAATCCGCCGCGCCACGGCGCCGCACACAGCGGGCGCGCGGACCGGGCCAAGCCAGCGCATCAGCGCGAACAGCCCGAGCACGATGACGCCGCCAGCCCATGCGCCCGCGAGCGACAGTGTCCGGGACAGGCGTTTCATCAGGCGGTCTGTCCGGAAAAGCCGCACTGATGCATGCGTCCGGAAGGATTTTCACCACGGAGGACCACGGAGCACCACGGAGAAAAAGCGCGCGAAGGCGCGTCAAAACTCATGCAAAATCCTCGCTTTTTGACCGTTTTCTCCTGTCTCCGTGCGCCTCCGTGGTTCTCCGTGTTCTCCGTGGTGAAACGCTTCACGCACGGTTCCACCAGGAAAACCCCGGGCCGGACGAAAGGAAACATCGTGTTCAAAGCGAAACGAGAATCTTGCCGAACACATCGCGATGTTCCAGCCGTTCGACACCCGCGCGGAATTCCTCCAGCGGATAGATCGTGTCGATCACCGGGCGCACCCCTGGGCGTACCCCGCCCGCGATCCGGTCCAGCGCGCGGGTGATCGCCGACAGCGGCGAGCCGAAGGAGCCGGTGATCCGGTACTGCTGCTGAAACAACTGCATCAGGTTGATGCTGCCCGCGGGGCCGGAGGTAGCGCCGCACGTCACCAGCCGCCCGCCTCGTTTCAGACACAGTAACGAGCCTTGCCACGTATCGGCGCCGACATGCTCGAACACCACATCGACGCCCTTGCGGCCGGTGAGCTTGCGGGTGACACCCTCGAACCGCTCCTCGCGGTAGTTGATGACGTGATCGGCGCCAAGCGCCTTGACCTTCGCCACTTTCCCGGCGCTGCCAGCGGTGGCGATGACGGTGCAGCCGATGGATTTGGCGATCTTCACGGCGATGGTGCCGATGCCCGAGCCGCCCGCCTGCACCAGCACCGTCTCGCCCGGTTCCAGTTGGGCGTTATCGAACAGCATGTGCTCGACCGTGGAGTACGCCACGGCGACGCAGGCGGCGTCCGCCGTGGAGACGGCATCGGGGATTTTGACCAGCAGGCGGGCCGGATGATTGGTGATGTCGCGGGCGTAACCGTCGATATGGAAGCCGCGGATGCCCGCGACGGTCTCGCACAGGTTTTCCCGCTGGCGCAGACACTGGCGGCAAACGCCGCACACCATCGCCGAGAACGGCACCACGCGGTCGCCCGGCGCCACGTTGCTGACACCCGCGCCCACGGCCAGCACCTCGCACGCCGCCTCGGCGCCGACCGACAGCGGGTAGAGGCGTTTGGCGAAAGCCATGCCGCGCAGGCCCCAGACATCGATATGGTTCAGCCCGACGAAATGGACCCTCAGTTGGGCCTCACCCGGTCCGGGCGGGGGTGGCGGGTCGATGTGGTCGAGGGCGAGTTCCTTGTCGGAGACCAGCCGCAGGGCGCGGATCTGGCTCATGCCCGCGTCATCGACGTGGCGACGGTGCCGATGCCCGAGAAGTCGCACCGGATCGTGTCGCCGGGCCGGATCGGGAACTGCCGGGTGAACGAGCCGCTCATGATGATCTCGCCGGCTTTCAGCGAACGTCCGTGTTCCGCCAGTTTCGCCGCCAGCCAGAGGACGGAATTCAGCGGGTCGCCCAGTACGGCGGCGCCGGTGCCGGTGGCGGCGGTTTCGCCGTTGATGAGCACCCGCGCCTCGACCGTTTCCAGCCTTTCCGGCAGGGCCACCGGCGCTCCCAGGATCACCGTCTTCTGCTGGGCGTTATCGGCGAGGGCGAGGGCCAGTTGTTCGGTGAACGGCCCGCGCGTCTCGATGATCTCCAGCGCGGGATACACGGCGTCGATGGCGGCATGGGCTGCTTCCCGCGTGATGGCGCCGGACAAATCCTTGCCAAGCCGCAGGCAAAGCTCGTTCTCGAACCCCGGATTGATCAGGCCGCCGGGCGCGAAGACATGGCCGGAGGGGCGGGAGTCCAGGATACAGCCGAACACCGGTTCATGGACGTTGAACTGTTGCTGGATGGCCTTGGAGGTCAGCCCGACCTTCCAGCCGATCTGGCGTTCCCCGGCGGCGATCCGCCGTTCCATGATGCCGAACAGGACGTGATAGGCCTGGTCGATGGACAGGGCATCGTTCCAGGCGGACGGAAACCATTCGCCCCGGCCGCGGGCGGCCCAGAAGCTGTCGATGGCGGCGGCTGCGTCGAAATCTGACATGAAGTTCCCCAAGGGCGCGTGATGGGGGCAGGGGATACCCCGGCGGGCGGAAATGGCAAGGGTGGGCACCAGGCCCCCGAACCCACTCCCATGGATGGGATCCAAGGGCTGGCGCCCTTGGCGGGTGGTCCAGGAGGGCAGAGCCCTCCTGGTGGGGGCGGGCGAAGCCCCGGCGTGTCTCCTTCGGACGATGTTCCCTGACGGACAGCATCGCGGGGCTTTGCCCCGGACCCGGCCAGGGCGCTGCCCTGGACCCGCCAAGGGCGGCGGCCCTTGGAACCCATCCTCTGGAGTCTTTCTGGGATGGGTCCAGGGGACATTTCCCAGGCGGTCGCGCACACACGGCTTGACCTGAGAGCGGCGGATGCGCATGTTCGCCCCCCATTCCCCCCGCGCCGGCCAAAGGCCGCGTCACGTCGATACGAGGATCAGGCCATGGCCAAATCGAACACCGTCCAGATCAAACTGGTATCCACCGCCGATACCGGCTTTTTCTATGTCACGAAGAAAAACGCCCGCGCCCAGACCAGCAAGCTGGAACTGAAGAAATACGACCCGGTCGCGCGCAAGCATGTCGTGTTCAAGGAAGCGAAGATCAAATAGCTTCCGCCTTCCTCCATTGACGGGGCAACGGGCCCGGCCATTCTCGTGGCCGGGCCCGTTCGCCTGTTCAGGTCCCATGCCACCGGCCCTTCTCAGCGCGCCAGAGCAAAGAAGGATGAGCAACACATACGCATTCCGCCATGGCGTATCCCGGTGTGGCCATGGAACTCTCGCGTGCGGCGGAGATTGAGATGCGTGCATGAAAGCTTGCTGACCGGCGGGCGTCATCGCCAGCAGCCGATGATCTCCAGCCAGAGGTGCAGCATGTCCACCAGCCGCATGTTCGTTCGCAGTGTTTCAATGGGAAGAAAGACCGCTCTGTCTTCAATTCTCCTGGCTTCGGTATCCTTGGGAACGCTTCTGGCACTTGCCGTGCCAGGCCAGGAAGCGCACGCGCAAGCGGCCATGACGCCACAAGCAGCCACGGACAGCGGCACGATCCGGCGTGCCGACCCCGACATGCGCCGCGTGATCGAGAAACTGCTCCAGCTCGGCGCCAAACCCCTGGGCACGCAGTCCGTTCAGGAAACCCGTCAGGGACCAACCCCCGCCGACGCCGTCAAGGCCCTGCTCCGTGACCAGGGCAAGGATCCGGCGGCGCTCATGGCCGCGATGGGCGTCAGCAAGAAAGACCTGAGCTATCCAACCGCCGGGACCAATCAGACGATCCGGATTTACACCCCGGAGAACAAGGCTGGCCAGCCTCTCCCCGTGATCGTTTACATCCATGGCGGCGGATGGGTGATCGCGGACCTGGATACCTACGAGTCCTCGGCGATGGCGCTGGCCAGGAAGACCGGGGCCATCGTCGCCAGCGTCGAGTACCGCCACGCGCCCGAACATCGTTTCCCCGCCGCGCATGAGGACACGTTCGCCGCATGGCAATGGGTGCTCCAGAACGCCGGGCAATTTGGCGGCGATCCGCGCCGGGTCGCGATCGCCGGCGAATCGGCGGGCGGCAACATGGCGCTCAATGTCGCGATCCGGGCGCGCGATCAGAAAATCCAGGCGCCACTGCATATGCTGCTGGTCTATCCCGTCGCCGGAACCGATCTCACCACGCCCTCTTACCGGCAGAATGAACACGCCATTCCGCTCAGCAAGCCAGCGATCGAATGGTTCGTAAAAAACACGATCGCGCAGCCAGCGGATGTTCAGGATCCGCGCCTGAACATCGTGGGAAAGGCCAATCTCAGGGGATTGCCTCCAGCCACCGTCATCAACGCCTCCATTGACCCGCTCGCGTCCGATGGGCTGCTGCTGACGGAGAAACTGCGCGCGGCCGGAGTGAAAACGGCGCATCACCTTTATAAGGGTGTCACCCACGAATTCTTTGGGATGGACGCGGTGGTGGCGGATGCCGCGAAGGCGCAGGATCTGGCCGCCCGTGCCTTGCGGACGGCTTTTGGAAGCAACGCTCCAGCGCGTAAGTAAACGGACGCGTTGATTAATCTTACTGTGTCATAAATTCAGCACCTCATTCCACCGCTGGCAGCACGGGCAGCGCGGGACCATCCTGACGAGGGCGCGCGCGATGCGGATACGGA
>JAYVCG010000015.1:0-3167 GCA_043750075.1 Acetobacteraceae bacterium
GGGCTTACGGGTCTTGGGCCGCGCCTTGACCACCACGCCGGTATTGGGGTTCTCGGTGTTACCGCCCCCGCGTCTGTCACTGTCACTCATGGTTCAGCCCTGTTCCCACGCACCGGCACGTCGTCTGATCCTTCCACTCGTCAGCACTGATCCTATCAAACCCCGTCCCCCTGGTGGAAGCATCGTCTACGCCGCCATGAGAGGTTCGCGCGTCCGCCCTCATTCGGCAAGGGGCGCGATGATGGGCGCGATGATGTTCCTTACCATCCGGCTTCGGGATGCAGAACGAAGCCTGCGGGCCGCATGGCGCGCGGATCGCGGCCCGTGTGCCAGGTATTGGCGTCAAAGCGAAACCCGTTGACCGCGTCAGCCTCGCGGGAAACGACGAACAGCAACGGAGCGATCATGTCTTCCGGCTCCACCAGCAGCGGAACCGCCGCGGCGGCGGAGCGTACGCGCATTTCCACCGCCATCCCAGGCGTGTTGGCGCCCGCGCCTGGGTTGACGATGTTGGCGGTGACCCCGCTTCCCGCAAGCTCCTTGGCCCAGATTTCCGTGGCCATTTCCAAAGCCGCCTTGGACGGGCCGTAAGGCGAGCTGCCGGCGCGGTTCATCGTGTCCAGTTTCGTCGTCACGTTGACCACCCTTCCCCAGCCGGCTTTCAGCATCAAAGGCACCGCGCGCCGTGCCATTTGATCGGCGGCGACGAAATTCGTGTCCATCACGGCCTGGATGACATCATCGCCGCACTCCCAGAAACGTTGCGGTTTTTCGCGCCGGAACCGCTCCGGGTCGGTGAAAGTGAAGGTCAGACCCGCGTTATTGACGAGGATGGCCGGGTCGCCGCCGAATCGTGTCCGTGTTTCCGCGAAAACGCGATCACATTCGGCGGGCCGCCGCAAATCCGCGACAAGTGGTAACAACCGCGTTTCAGCCGCGCCGGCCAGTTGCCGCGACGCGTCCACGTCCCCGGCCAGATGGCCCACCGCCACGACGCGATGCCCTTGCCCCAGAAGTCCGAGGGTCATCGCCCGGCCCAGTCCGCGCAGGCCGCCGGTGACGATGGCGATCGTGTCGGTCATGTCTTTGTTCCTCCCGTTCGTGTCAGCATCCTCCGGCATTCCGCCAGACGCAACGGGCAATCAGACGCCATCGGCGCCACGCGCGAAAACGCCCGGATCCAATGATCCGGGCGTTTTCATCGTGAAGCCCGTGCCGCGTCCGGGGAGGAAACAGCGCGGCGCGGGTGTCCCGGAAAGGCTCAGGCCGTTTTGCCAAAGGTTTCGACGGCGACGGTCACGCGGGCGGTGATCGGCGCGAGCGCCTGCTCGGTCAGTTTGATCGAGGCATCGGTGATTTTGTTCGACTCGGCCATCGCTTTTTCCAGCGTGGTCTTGGCGAAGCTGCTTTGCAGGTCGATCGCTTCCTTGACCGACTTCGCGGTGCTGATCGCCTTGAAGGTCGAAACCGAGTCCTCGAACGAGGTCTTGGCGGTCGTGGCGATCTGCTTCGTCAGATCCTGCAGGCCCGTGGCCCAGATCTGGCTGGACTTCAGGAAGGCTTCCATGTTGGCCTGGCCGAAAGCGACGAAGTCTTCGGTGGATTTCATCATTTTCTTCATACCTTGCAGAGGGTTGATCGTAAGGGACTTGCTGATCGCGTCAGCCGTTCCAGCGTCTTCCTGGGCCATGACCGGAAGAACGTCCGTGGCGGCCGCGATCATTTCGTTGGTTGTGGCAGTCAGGGTGTCGGTCATATCACTCATGAACTCCGTCGTGGCCGCGGGATTCTCCGCCACCGTTCCCACCGCCATCACGCTGTCGCTGACGGCTTCGGTTGGGCTGTCGTTTGACTGTTCCATGGGGCTTATCCGTTCCATGGACTCCATCGTGGGGGTCTCAGGCGTGTGCGCCTCAGGCGTGGCCGCGATGCTTTCGACCATGGGTTCCATCACCGCTTCCTCCGCCTGAGGGGGCGCGTCCGTCTGGTCCAGATGAATCGGATCGGGGGACTCCCTCAGAGGTTCGCCGCTCTCCATCACCTTTTCCATGGGCACCGCGAGATCAGGGGCGCGGGCCGGATGTTCAGGTGAGGTTTCAACGCTTTTCGCCACCCCACGGGCCGAGGCATTGGCCGTCCTGGGTTTATGGCGCATGTTCATTTCTCCCGTCACGGAAAGGCGCCGCCATCGGCGTCACGCCTTTCTCCATGCAATTTCCTGGAAGCGCGTTTGCTGCGCCGCACAAGCGAGGTTATAGAACTCCACTCGCGCGGTGGCAAGCGGAAAATGCTGCGCCGCACAAAAAATTTTTGACGGCAGCGAGGGGGGCATTTTCATACATAACCAGGAACGTCTCAAGAACGCTCTGTAACCTGTTCAGTTTGATGAATTTTCATCTGGACGGCGCGGCCGGGTGCTGGTTACATGCGTGACGATTTCACCAACCACGGATTGAAACCAGGGATCAGGAATGATTCATCCAGGGAAATGCCGGCAGCCGGTGCCCGTCCGTATCCTTGGGCTGGTGTGGCTCGTCTTCTTGCTGGTCATCGCGCTGATTGTGTGTCCGGCGCAGGCTCAGGTTGGCTCCGCGCGCTACAGCGCCATCATGATGGACGCTCAGAGTGGGCGTGTCATCATGGGCGTCAACCAGGATGAACTGCGCTTTCCGGCCAGCCTCACCAAGTTGATGACGCTGTACATGACGTTCGAGGCTTTGCGCGACCGCCGCATTCAGCTTGGTCAGGTGGTGCCCGTTTCCGTTTGGGCGGCGGCGCAGGCGCCCTCGAAACTCGGTCTGCAACCGGGCACGGTGCTGACGGTTGAACAGGCGATCCTCGGCCTTGTCACCAAATCCGCCAACGACGCCGCCGCCGCCCTGGGTGAGCTTCTGGGCGGTACCGAGGACCGCTTCGCGCAAATGATGACCTTGCGCGCCCAGGCTTTGGGGATGACGCGGACCAGTTTCCGGAATGCGTCCGGGCTGCCTGATCCCAATCAGTGGAGCACCGCGCACGACCTCGCCACCCTGGGCCGCCGGCTGGTGATCGATTTTCCACAACTGTACGGCTATTTCGCGGTGCCCGGTTTCGTCTGGCGCAACCGGGTCATCCCCAATCACGACAATCTGCTGCGCACCTATCCCGGCGCCGATGGAATGAAGACC
>JAYVCG010000016.1:0-9761 GCA_043750075.1 Acetobacteraceae bacterium
TCTTTCACCTTGTCCAGGATGGACCGGAGCACGGCGGGGTAGCCGCCCCATTCCGTTTGGCGGGACATGCTTTGGTACCAGAGTTTCATGCGGTTTCCCCCGATTCACGCCGAAGGCCAGGAGGCTTTGCCCCCTGGACCCCCACCAAGGGTTCGCCCTTGGAACCATCCATTGGTGCGTCCCCCCCCCAATGGATCGGTTCCAAGGGGCTCGCCCCTTGGCGGGTCCAGGGCAGAGCCCTGGCCTTTCTTTCCTTGCCCACAGGTAGCCCACACGCCACCATATGGCTATGTTCACCCCCCTCGTGTCTGGGAGACAAAACATGCGGCCATCCTTCCGGGCATCGCTCGGACTGTTCCTGATCCTCGCCATGCCGGCCCAGTCCCAGACCTTGGGGATCGCTTCTTCGGCGCCGGTGACGAGCATCGACCCGCACTATCACACCTTCTCGCCCAACGATTCGTTCAGCGCCCATGTCTATGAGCGGCTGATGACCCGCACCGCCACGGGCGATCTGATCCCTGGCCTCGCGCTGAGCTGGAAGACGCGCGACGAACGCACCTGGGAGGTCAAACTCCGCGACGCGCGCTTCCACGACGGCACCCCCTTCACGGCGGAGGACGTGGCCTACACGCTGAACCGCGTGCCCCGCGTGAAGAACAGCCCGGCATCGTATGGGATTTACACCAAGGCGGTGACGGGGACGGAAATCGTCGATCCGCATACGATCCTGCTGCGCACGGATGGGCCTTATCCGTTGCTGCCCGCCGATCTGGCCTATATCGGAATGCTGCCGCACGGGCTTGGCCCCGACCCGGCGACCGAGGATTTCAACAGCGGCAAGAACGCCATTGGCACCGGACCGTACCGCTTCGTGGCCTACCGGCCCGGCGACCGGGTGGAGATGACCAGGTTCGAGGAATACCGGGGGCCGAAGCCGCACTGGAAAAACGTTTCCTACCGCATCATCAGCAATGACGCCGCCCGCACGGCGGCGCTGCTGGCCGGGGATGTTGGCATCATCGAATTCGTGCCGCCCACCGATCTGCCCGCGTTACGCAAAGACCCGCGCGTCACCCTGACCGAGGTGGTCAGCAACCGCTCAATCTATCTCTGGCTGGATCACGCCCATGACGGCCCGACCCCCTTCGTCACCGGCCCCAAAGGCGAGGTGCTGGAAAAGAACCCGCTGAAGGATCATCGCGTCCGCATGGCATTGTCCCTGGCGATCAACCGGCCCGGCATCGTCGAACGGGTGATGGAGAACGCCGCCGTCCCCACCCAGCAATATCTGCGGCCCGGCGCCTTCGGCTACAACCCCGAGATCACGCCGCATCCCTATCAGCCCGACCGCGCCAAGGCCCTGCTGGCCGAGGCCGGGTTCCCCAACGGCCTGACCGTCACCCTCCACGGCCCCAACGACCGCTATGTGAACGACGCCAAGATCATCCAGGCGGTGGCGCAGATGTGGCAGCGCATCGGCGTCAAGACCACGGTCGAGGCGATGCCCTGGAACACCTACGTCGCCCGCGCCGGCAAACAGGAATTTTCCATATTCCTCCTCGGCTGGGGCGTCGGCAGCGGCGAGGGCCTCAACCCGCTACGGGCGCAGATCGCCACCTGGAACCCGGTGCGTGGTCTGGGAACGGCGAACCGCGGCCGTTACTCCAACCCCGCCGTGGACGCGCTGATCGACCAGGGCATGACGACGATGGACGACCCGGCGCGCGAGGCGATCATCCGCAAGGCGATGAAACTCGCCATGGATGACGTGCCGGTGATCCAGTTGCATCTGCAAAAGAACATCTGGGCGTCGCGCAAAGGCCTCGTCTACGAGCCCCGCGTCGATGAGGCGACTCTGGCGATGGGCGTGCGGGAAACCCAATGATCACCTGGATCGTCCGCCGGTTCCTGCAGGCCATCTTCGTTGTGCTGGCGATGACCGTGATCGTGTTCGTCGGCGTTCACGTCATCGGCAACCCAGTGGACATCCTGATCTCGCCCGAGGCGGATCAGGCCGAACGCGCCCGCATCATCGCCAATCTCGGCCTCGATCTGCCCCTCTGGCAGCAATACCTGCGCTTCCTGGGCGGCGCGCTGCAAGGCGATCTCGGACGCAGCTTCGTGTTCAACGAGCCCGCGTTGAAACTGATCGCGCAACGGATGCCCGCGACGCTGGAACTGGCGGTGACGGCGGTGCTGTTCTCGATGTGCCTTGGCGTGCCCCTGGGGCTCTACGCGGGCTTGAAACCGGACGGTTTCGCGGGCCGCGCCATCATGGCCGCCAGCATCCTCGGCTTCTCGCTGCCCACCTTCTGGGTCGGGCTGATGCTGATCATGGTATTCGCCGTGCAACTCGGCTGGCTGCCCAGTACCGGGCGAGGCGACACGGAAACACTGTTCGGCGTGCCCTGGTCGTTCCTGACCTGGGACGGGCTGCGGCACATGTTCCTGCCCGCGCTGAACCTGTCGCTGTTCAACATCTCCCTCGTGCTGCGCCTGACCCGCGCCGGGGTCCGGGAAACCCTGCCGATGGATTTCGTCAAATTCGCCCGCGCCAAGGGCCTGTCGCCACAACGGGTGATCTTCGTGCATGTGCTGAAGAACATCATGATCCCGGTCGTCACCGTGCTTGGCCTCGAACTCGGCTCCACCATCGCCTTCGCCGTGGTGACGGAAAGTATCTTCGCCTGGCCCGGCATGGGCAAACTGATCATCGACAGCATCAACGTGCTCGACCGTCCGGTGATCGTCGCGTATTTGATGATGATCGTGCTGCTGTTCATCACCATCAACCTCGTGGTGGATATCTTGTACATGATCCTCGATCCGCGCGTCCGCCTGGGGCGGAAGTCATGAGCGGCATCGACGCCCGGTATCCGTCCGGAAAGTCCGCGTATGTCCCTGCCTCAGGCAAGGCTTTCACCACCGAGAACACGGAGAACCACGAAGGACCACGGAGAAGGGAAAAAAATGGCCTGACGGCATTGGCACGGCCAGGCCCCGTTCCCCCGGCTCCCTTCAAAAACCTCCGTGCGTCTCCGTGGTTCTCCGTGGTGAAAGCCTTTCCAGCCCTTCCACCAGGAAAACCCTGGGCCGGACCAAGGAAAGCCGCATGAGCACCACCACGCTTCCGGCCCCGCCCGAAACCCCGGCGGCCTCCGCCCTCCCGCCCGAGGAAACCCCGTTCCGCCGCTTCGTCTCCGAGTTCGCCGAGTCGAAAGTGGCGCTCCTGGGCTTGCTGGTGTTCGCCTGCATCGCGCTGCTGGCGATCTTCGCGAGCCAGATCGCGCCGCAAAACCCCTATGATCTGGCACAATTGGACATCATGGACGGGCGGCTGCCGCCAGGGTCCAAATCTCCGGTGGGGTACACCTTTATCCTCGGCACGGACGACCAGGGCCGGGACATGTTCTCCGGCATGTTGTACGGATTGCGGATCAGCCTGCTGGTCGGTATCGGCTCGGCGCTGTTCGCCGCCGTTGCTGGCACCTCCCTGGGCTTGCTCGCCGCCTGGTGGGGCGGGCGGGCTGACACGGCGATCATGCGGCTGGTCGATCTGCAATTGTCGTTCCCCTCGATCCTGGTCGCGCTGATGATCCTCGCGGCGCTTGGCAAGGGTGTCATGAACGTCGTGCTGGCGCTGGTGATCGTGGAATGGGCCTATTACGCCCGCACCGTGCGCGCCACCGCCATGGTCGAACGCCAGCGCGAATACATCGAGGCAGCGGAATGTCTCGCCCTGCCCAAATGGCGCATCATGTTCCGCCATTTGCTGCCCAACTGCCTGCCGCCGCTGATCGTCATCGCCACGCAACAGGTCGCCCGCGCCATCGCCCTGGAGGCCACCCTCTCCTTCCTCGGTCTGGGCGTGCCGATCACCGAACCCTCGCTTGGACTGCTGATCGCCAATGGGTATCAGTACATGCTGTCCGGCAAATACTGGATCAGTTTCTATCCCGGCATCGCCCTGCTGGTGACGATCGTGTCGATCAACCTCGTGGGCGATCAGTTGCGGGATGTCCTCAATCCGCGGTTGAAACGATGAACCCCACCATCGAGGTTCGCAATCTACAGACGCATTTCTTCACCCGCGCCGGTGTGATGAAGGCGGTCGATGACGTGTCGTTCTCGGTCAATCGCGGGGAGGTACTGGGCCTGGTCGGCGAGTCTGGTTCCGGCAAATCCGTCACCGGATTTTCCATCATCGGCCTCGTTGATCCGCCCGGCCGGATCGCCGGTGGATCGATTCTGTATCAGGGTCAGGATCTCGCCAAACTATCGGAGCGGGAAATGCGGGC
This sequence comes from Acetobacteraceae bacterium, assembly GCA_043750075.1. Lineage (GTDB taxonomy): Bacteria > Pseudomonadota > Alphaproteobacteria > Acetobacterales > Acetobacteraceae > Rhodopila. The sequence continues at coordinate 4,302 of JAYVCG010000016.1, forward strand.
GTTGCGCGGCAACCGCATCGCGATGATTTTCCAGGACCCGATGATGACGCTGAACCCCGTGCTGCGGATCGACACGCAGATGATCGAGACCGTTCAGGCGCATGCCAAGGTTTCCCGTGAGGAGGCCCGCCGCCGGTCGCGCGATGCGTTGGGGATGGTGGGCATTCCGAGCCCGGACGAGAGGCTTCAGTCCTATCCGCACCAGTTCTCCGGCGGGATGCGCCAGCGCGTGGCCATCGCCATCGCGTTGTTGCACAATCCCGATCTGTTGATCGCCGATGAGCCCACGACCGCGCTGGACGTGACCATTCAGGCGCAGATTTTGGCCGAGGTGCAGAAGCTCGCCGTCGAGCATGGCACAGCGTTGATCTGGATCACGCATGATTTGTCGGTGATCGCGGGTTTGGCGGACCGGATCGCCGTGATGTACGCGGGCCGCGTGGTGGAGGCGGGGGAGGCCGCGGCCGTGCTGGACCGTCCGGCGCATCCCTATACGCATGGGCTGATCGGCAGTGTGCCAAGCCGGAACAAGCGTGGGGAGAAGCTGCGGCAAATTCCGGGCATGACGCCGGGTTTGTTGTCCTTGCCAGCGGGGTGCGCGTTCCGGCTGCGCTGTGCCCGCGCGGATGCGCTGTGTGAGATCGATCCGCCCGAGACGCCGCACGATGGCCGCGCGCTGCGGTGTTTTCATCCGATGGATCAGGCGGCATGAACAGGCAAGACCGGATCGCCGCCCCGCACCCCGCGTCATACCTGGGCATGCTTCGCATGACGGGCCGAGCCCCTGGACCCACTCCAATAAGCGGTTTCCCAAGGCTATCGCCTTTGGTGGGGGTCCAGGGGGCAAAGCCCCTTGGCGGGGTCTGGGGCGGAGCCCCATTCCTTTCTTCGATCAGGCACGTCTCCTGATGCCCCCCATCATCGAACTCCGCGCCGTCTCCAAACGCTTCGGCCCCACCCACGACGCCGCCGCCCGCCTCATCCGCGCCATCGCCACCCGCCTCGGCTCCCCCCCGCGCGACGAGATCGTGCGCGCCGTGGACACCGTCTCCCTGACAGTCGAACGCGGCGAGGTCGTCGGCCTCGTCGGCGAATCCGGCTGCGGCAAATCCACGTTGGGCCGCATGGTCGCGGGCATCATGCCGCCCACGGAAGGCACCATCCTGTTCAAGGGCGAGGACATCTCGAAAATGTCCGGGACGGACAGACGCGACGCCAAACTCAAAACCCAGATGATCTTCCAGGACCCCTACGCCTCCCTGAACCCCCGCCTGCGCGTCGCCGACATCGTGGGAGAAGCACCCCTGACCCATGGCCTCGTCAGCCGCGCCAACTTCGACACGTATCTGGATGAGCAACTGCGCCGCGCCGGTCTCGACCCGTCCTTCAAACGCCGCTATCCGCATCAGTTCTCCGGCGGCCAGCGCCAGCGCATCGGCATCGCCCGAGCCCTGGCCGTGCAACCGGAGTTCCTGGTGTGCGACGAGGCCGTGGCCGCGCTCGACGTGTCGATCCAGGCGCAGATCCTCAACCTGTTCATGGACCTCCGCCGCGACCTGGACCTGACCTATCTGTTCATCAGTCACGATCTGGGCGTGGTCGAGCATCTGTCGGACCGCGTGCTGATCATGTATCTCGGCCGCATCGTCGAATCCGCGCCGACCGGGGAAGTGTTCACGCGCGCGAACCACCCCTACACCATCGCGCTGCTGGCGGAAGTGCCGCGTATTGATGCCAGAAAACATCGTTTCACCGCCATCACCGGGGAAATCCCCAGTCCGCTGCACCCCCCGTCCGGCTGTCATTTCCATCCCCGCTGTCCGCACGCGATGCCACGGTGTTCGGTGGAAGTGCCCGCGTTGAAGGAAATCAGTCCCGGCCACCACAGCGCCTGTCATTTGAATGATGGTGCGGCATGAGTTTCGATCCCGCCGCCGGGGGCTGGCGTCCAATGCGCGGCAATGCCATGCCCGGTGGCATGGGCATGCCATGGGCAAAACGGGATGGCGAGTCCTGGCGCTACGGCATGCTGACCACGCCAGAACACGCCAATCCCCAGGGCGCGTTGCATGGCGGCGTGTTGATGATGTTCGCCGATCACACCCTGAGCCTGCTGGCGTGGGAGGCAGCGAAACGCGCGCCCTGTACGACGATCCAGTTGAACACGCATTTCCTGTCCGCCGTGGCGCCCGGCGCCTTCGTCGCGCTGCGCGGGGAAGTGACGCGGGCGACACGCGGTCTGGTGTTCGTACGCGGCCTGCTGTCCGTCGAGGACCGCGATGTCGCGGCCGTTGACGGCATCTGGCGGATTCTGCGCGCCTCCTGAAGCACGGAAGTACTCTCATGGCACGGAAAGCTCTCACCCTCAGAACACTCGCCATCGATATCGGCGCCACCGGCCTGAAAGCCGCCGTGCTCGATGCCGATGGCGCCCTGATCGAACCGCGTGTCCGGGTTGATACGCCGAAAGAAGGAACACCGGAGGCGGTGGTCGAGGCGTTGCTCGCCCTGGTCCAGCCCCTGGGGAATTTCGACCGGATTTCCGTCGGTTTTCCCGGTGTCGTGCGCATGGGCCAGGTGCTGACCGCCCCCAACCTCGCCAACGCGGCCTGGCGGCATCACCCCCTGACCGCGGTGCTGGCGGAACGGCTTGGCAAACCCGCGCGCATGTTGAACGACGCGACGGTGCACGGGCTTGGCGTCATCGCGGGCAAGGGCGTCGAATGCGTCATCACGCTTGGCACCGGCATGGGATTCGCGCTGTTCGAGGACGGGCGCCTCACGCCGCATCTGGAATTGTCGCACCATCCCCTGCGCAAGGGCCGTGATTACGACGCGTATATCGGCGACCGGGAGCGCAGGCGCATTGGCCGGAAGCGCTGGAACACACGTCTCGCTTTCGCGTTGACCTGTATCCGCGGCCTCACCAATCATGATGTGCTGCTCATTGGTGGCGGCAACACACGGTACATCCGTTTGGAACTGGCGCCGGATGTCCGTATCGTTTCAAACGATGCCGGCCTGACCGGAGGTGTCCGGCTGTGGGACAAACGGCTGGAACCGGCTTTCACCGCGAGGGAACACGTATGACCCATCCAGAAGACGAGAGCGCGAGAAACACGCTGCGCCTGCTTGGTCCCGATCCGGCGAACTGGGTGCCGGACCGGCCGGGGATTGATCACAACGTCGCCATCGTCGGTGGCGGTCAGACCGGCTGCGCCTTCGCCTTCGCACTGCGCCGCGCCGGGATTGGCGAAGTCACGCTGCTGGAAGCCGCCCCCAACGAGCAACGCGCCGGTATCTGGCTCAACGCCGCGCGGATGCAGTTGCTGCGCACGCCCAAATCACTGGTTGGGCCAGAACTCGGTCTGCCCGCGCTGAGCTTCCAGGCCTGGTACGAAGCCCGCCACGGTCAGCCAGCCTACGCCGCCATCGACCGCATCAAACGCCTCGACTGGGCTGAATACCTGAGTTGGTACAAGCGCTTCCTCGGGATCGAGCCGCGTTATCAGACACGCGTGACGCGGATCGAACCAGTGGACGATCATTTCCGGCTGCACCTTGAAACGCCCGATGGGATCGTGACGGAAACCGCCCGGAAAATCATTCTGGCGACGGGATTCGCGGGTGGCGGCGGGAAATTCATCCCGGATGTGCTGACCCATCATCTGCCTCCCGCCCTGTACGCGCATACCGAGGACGCGATCGACTTCACTGCCCTGCGTGGCAAGACCGTCGGCGTGATTGGCGCGGCGGCGGCGGCCTTCGACGCGGCGGGCGTGGCGTTGGAGCATGGCGCGGCGGCGGTGCATCTGTTCGCCCGCCGCGACAGCATCGCCGCCACACCGGTCACCCGCTCACGCGGGTTTTCTGGCGCCTATGACAATTATTATTTGTTGCCGGACGCGGATCGCTGGCATCAGGCGATTCGTTTCTACCGTCATGGTTCCACGCCCACGACCGACGCGATCGAGCGCACGGTGAAACACACGCATTTCCATCTGCATCTGTCCGCGCCCTGGACCAATGCGGCGATGGCGGGCCATCAGGTGGAAACTGTCATCAACGGCAAGGCGTACCAGTTTGATTTCGTCATCGCGGGCACAGGGTATTCTCCGGCCATCGCTGAACGGCCGGAACTGCGGGATTTCTCCGGCCAGATTTTGCTGTGGCGCGATCGTTACACTCCATCACCCGAGGAACGAGACGATCAACTGGCGCTGCATCCTTATCTGGGCGCGGGCCACGAGTTCCTGGAGAAAACGCCGGGCACCGCGCCGATGCTGCGCCATGTCCATGTGCAGAACCCATCCGGTTTCCTCAGCTTCGGCCTGCCAATCGGCGATGTTCCGAGCATGAAACGGGATATTCCGGTGATCGTGAGCCGGATCAGCGCGGATTTGTTCACCGCCGATCTGGAAATGTTGCGTGTCCGCATGACCGGCGCGGTGAGGCCGGACTTCACGGAGGAACTGTATCGCGCCGCGGTGCGTTGATGACCTTTTCCGTCGTCCTTCAGGCTGGCCTGATCATGAAGCAAGCACGGGGCGCCGCCCCGCACCCCGCCAGGGACCGGGTCCCTGGACCCCATCCATGGGAGTCACCCTGGATGGGGTCCAAAGGCGAGCCTTGGGTGGGGGTCCAGGAGGCAAAGCCTCCCAAGGGGCCATGGGGCGGGGCTGCGCCCGGTGTTCTTCCTCTCACTCCGCCGAAATCAGTTCATAATCCCGCCCCGCGGCAGCGGCTTTGAAAAACCGGCATTTATAAGGATGCGCCGAGAAACGCTCATGCGGCATGAGCTTCAGGAAATCATCCACCGCCCGTTTGACCTCGGGCCATACCACACCCGCCGGATCGTAATCATCCACGATCAGCGCGCCCCCCGGTTCCAGCATGTCCCACCAGCGATGCAGATCGCTCACGACGGAAAGATAATCGTGCCCGGAATCCAGATGCACCATGGACGGTCTGAGGCCGCGCGTTTTCAGCACCTGTGACGCGCTTTGCGAATCCAGCGGCAGAGGCACGACCAGGTCCTGAAGACCCCGCTCAACGATATTGGCCAGAAACGTATAATAAAGCATGGGATAGCCGTTGGAAAACAGCAAATCCTCGCGCCATTCCGGCGTGTCCCAGTGCTCCGCCGATCCCAGCCAGGTATCAATGGCGATCACCGTCGCGGCGAGGCCCGCCTGGCGCACCGCCTCGGCCATGTGGATGACGCTGCCGCCTTTCCAGACGCCGATCTCGACGATGATCTCGGGCCGGAGTTGCTGGATGGTTTCGTGCAGGTAAAAATGCTGGGAGTTCCAGCCCTGCGTGTCCCCGCGGAAGCGCCGGTGGGGGAAGTTCACATAAGGGCTGACATCGCCCCACAACAGCCGCGAGACATCCCGCCGCCGCGGTCCGGCATTCGCTGGTATCATGGCCCATGCGCTCCTGACGTTCTCATGGGGAAGG
>JAYVCG010000017.1:0-3514 GCA_043750075.1 Acetobacteraceae bacterium
TGGCCGATCGTCTCGCCATGCCACCAGTCGGTGCGCCGCGCCGTCCGTTCCGCCTCCAGCGCGTCGAGCACACCGGCGATCTGGGTTTGGCAGCGGGCGGTCCAGACCTCCGAGGGTTCCTGGTGCAGAAGCCGCTCATACAGCAGGCTGACCGCCTTGTCGGCGAGGCCAGTGGCCAGGGCGCAGGTTTTCAGCGCCTCACGCCGCGCCACGCCACGCGGCGCGATCAGGGCGTGGCCCGGTCCGGCGGTCTCGTCCAGCCAGTCGAGGATGACGAAACTGTCGATCAGCGCCGTGCCGTCCTCCAGCACCAGGGTGGGCACGCGCCGCAGCGGATTGAACGGCGCCAGCGACGCCGCGTCGCCGAAGGTGGACCAGGGACGGTGCGCGAAGGCGAAACCATACAGGTCCATCGCGATCGCCACACGCCGGACGAAGGGGGAGTCGTACTGGCCGATCAGGGTCATGGACACATTTGATTCGCTCATGATGGTTTTCTCCGTGTTCGGGGCCATATGACAGTCTGGGAGGCTGGTGTCCTCGCGCGTCCCCTGTTCGACATACCGTGTCCTGGCCGGAAGGAACGGGGATCGGCCCGTTGATGGAAAGACCGTTCTTCCTCCAACCGTTTGAAAGTCCTGACTGATGGGGCGTGTCCTCATGCTGATCGTTTTGCTGTCCCTCGCGGGCTGTCAGAAACCCCGGCCCGATTTTCTCATGCGGGTTCAGGAAGACTGTGCCGCGGGCCAGCAATGGGCGTGCGATCTGATCGACGCCCTTAGCCGCCCGGCTCCGGTGGACGACCCGGACGCGCCTGATGCCGGGAGTATATCAAAACCCCGTGTGCCCGAACACCAGCCGCAGCACCGCGTATAACACCCCGCCCGCGAGGAACCCCACCAGCGTGCCGTTCATCCGCACGTATTGCAGGTCTTTCCCCACCCGCAATTCCAGCCGGTCCGTGATCGTCTTCGTGTCCCATCCCCCCACCACCTGAGCAATGAAATTGGACAGGCTCTCCCGTGCGGAAGGCATCAGTTCCGCGGTCACGGTGGCCACCGCCGTTTCCACCCGCGCCCGCACGCCGGGATCGGACTCCAGCAGCGCGCCCAGATTGCCCAGGGCGGCTTCCAGATACGCGACCGTGCGTCCGTTGGGGCGCGCGGCGTCCGCTTCCAGCGTCAGCCGCAGGCGGGACCAGACATCCCACAGCCACGCCTGCACCGTTTCATGGCCCACCACCTTGCGGATCGCGGCGCCGATCTGCGCCGCGCGTTCGGGGTCCGTTTCCATCCGGATGATCTCGCGCTTCACCCACTCATCGAACGCGGCGCGCAGCTCGGAGCCATCGGGGCTCATTTTATCCAGCTCGGTGCTGAACGCGCTAAGCACGCGCCGCGCGATCGAGGCTCCCAAAGCCCAGCCAAGCAGGCGGCCGCCTTGTTCGCGCACGCGGTCCTCGATGGTTTTCTGAAGCGTTTCCTCCTGCGCCGCGAGCAGGACGCGCAAATGCGCCAGAACGAAACCGAAGACTTCCTGATGGCGTCCGCCCTCGACCAGGCCGCGCATCGCCCGCGCCACCACCACGCCGGCGCCCGCCCCGCCCAGTACGCGGGGGATGAGGCGGGCGATGACGCGGCGGGCGCGGCCGTCCTCCACCGTCGCCAGCAGGCGCGGCAGCAGCCCGGCGAGAGCGATGGCGGCGGGACGGGCCGAGGCGGGATCGCTCAGATACTTCCCCAGGATGCCCGGCACGTTCAGACGGGCGAGCAGTGTCGAGACCTCACCGGGCGTGATGACATGGTTGGCGACGAAGCGTCCGAGGGCGCGGCCCAGTCGTTCCTTCTGGTTGGGGATGATGGCGGTGTGTGGGATTGGAATGCCAAGCGGATGGCGGAACAGCGCGGTGACGGCGAACCAGTCCGCGATGCCGCCGACAAAGCCCGCCTTGGCGGCGGCCTGGAGCAGATCGGTCCATTCCCCCGGCGGCAGGGCGTAACAGCCGAGGGTGATGGCGCCCATGAGAAGCAGCAAGAAGGTCGCGAAGCCCTTGTGGCGGGCGAGTTCGCGGCGGTCGTGTGTGTCCTGATCGGTCTGGGTCATGGGTCTGAGATAGGACGCGGGGCGCGTTCATGCACGTCCCCTTTCCGGTGTGTGGTGATCTGCGTCTCCGTCTGGAGAGTTCCCCTGTGTTGCCGCGGCCGGAAAGATTTTCACCACGGAGAACCACGGAGATGCACGGAGGCTGCCTCGTGAAACACGGCACGGGTCACAATTCTTCCCTTCTCCGTGCGCCTCCGTGGTTCTCCGTGATCTCCGTGGTGAAAACTTTTCGTCCTTCGGGCCACGCGGACTTTCCGGATGCGCACTGGAAGAACGGGTTCCCTGGGGCAGGGACGTGACAAGCCCGCGAAGTGCGCTCACGTTTCTCCCCGGAACCGCGGAGGATGCAAAGCCAATGGACACGATGGCAGAAAACACGCGTTTACCCGATGATATCGACGCCCAGCCGCTGGTGCGGGCCGCCGCCGCGCTGCGCCCGGTGATCCGCGGCTTCCGCGAGGAAATCGAGCGCGAGCAACGCCTGCCGCTCCCCCTGGTCGCGCAATTGCGCGCCGCCGGTTTCTACCGCCTCGTGATCCCCCGCGCCCTGGGCGGCTTGCAGGCCGATCCGCTGACATTCCTGCGCATCGTGGAATTACTGGCGGAAGGCGCGGGCTCAGTCGGCTGGAACATCGCCAACAACAGCATCGGCCAACTGGTCACGCTCGGTTTGCCTGACGCGGGAGTGGAGGAAGTCCACGGCACCACCGCCACCACCATCATCGCGGGCACCGCCGTGCAGGGCGGCGGACAGGCCATCCCGGTCGAGGGCGGCTATCGCGTCAACGGCCACTGGAGTTTCGGCAGCGGCTGCCAGGAAGCCACCTGGATGCTGGGCAGTTTCCAGATTCTCGACGGCGGGACACCGCGGCAAGGTGCTCATGGCGGGCAGTTCTGGCGCGGGGTGTTCCCGCACGCCGAGGCCACCATCGTCGAAGGAAGCTGGGACGTGTCCGGGCTGCGCGGGACCGGCAGCTTCGACTGGACGGTGAAGGATGTCTTCCTGCCGGAGCGCCGGACGATGATCCACGCGGGCGTGCCGCTGGATAACCAGTGGGCGCGCTGGCCCGGCGTCACCTACGCCTTGCCGGCCCAGGCGTGGGTGGGGCCGCATCATAGTGCCGTGATCACCGGGATCGCGCGCGCGGGCATTGATGCCCTGATCGCTCTGGCCGTGGAGAAGACGCCGCGCGGACGCACCGGGATGCTGTGCGATAATCCCCAGGTCCAGGACGCCGTTGGGCGGGCCGACGCCATCCTGAACGCCGGGCGCGTGTACCGCGGCGCGATGATCGCCGGGCTCTGGCACACGATCGCCGCGGGCGGGGAAACCACGCTGGAGCAACGCGCCCGCTGCCGCCTCGCCGCCGTCCACGCCGCCGACTGCGCGCGGGAGGCGATGGACCTGGTG
>JAYVCG010000018.1:0-3292 GCA_043750075.1 Acetobacteraceae bacterium
CGGTCTCGCCATCGGAAATCGCCTCCTTCCCAGCCGCCATGGTGCGGCACCCCACTATATGGGGAAAGGCTCCATGCACTCAACCTTATCGGGGAATGCGCTAACGGCGCTGAATCCTCGGCTCCCACCGTGATCAGCAAAGCCGCGTTCGCCGCCGCCGTCCAGTTCATGACCGAGTACGTCCTCCCAAATGCCGAACGTGTTTATCACGGAGTAGGACTGTCCCCGGTCGATCGTAACGCCACCACGTTGGCGAAGTGGATCGTCAAGACAGTCGCGCAAACTGTCCACGTTCGTACGTTGCTCAGGGAGGTCAGGCTATCTGGTCTGGCCTCCGCCGAAACCATCCATGACGCCGCCCATATTCTCGTTGACCTTGGCTGGCTGTGTTCTCCAGAGAAAGGGAAAACTTTCGGGAAACGAGGAAGTATGGAGTACGCTGTCAATCCGGCTGTTCACACATGATGCGGTTGAGCGGTTCATGCGGCGGACGAGACACATCCTCGTCCGCAGCCGCAAGGACAACACGCATTCAAGCCGCCTCAGGTCGACTCCCGCCAGGACCGATAAATAGTGTCAAAAGTGTCCTGAGTGTCACGGCTGCCCGGTTCGTTTTCGTCGTGGCTGCCGCATTCTGGCGCGGGACGCGATATTCCGGTCCAAATTTTGCGCCGATAGTTGAGGCGATCAAATCGTGATACGCGGTCGTCAAAATACCGTCGGCGCCGAACCCCAAGGTTTTACGCTGTTTCCTTCGATGTCCCGGGTTTCGGATAACTCCCCCGCGCACCGCCTTCATGTCAGGATGTGCCAGGACAAGCCATCGCATAGGTGTAGGTAAAAGTGTAGGCCAGATGAGCTACCTGGACATATTCATATGATATTTCAATGCAGTAGATGATATCGTCGGCGGACACCCCTCCGCCAGTTTTCTTCAAGCCATTGAATGATGCATGCAATCAACTGTTTTGTCCGGAGTAGGCGGCATATTAGCCCGCGATGGGGTCTCTACGCGAACGCCGCGAACACCTCCTCCACCGCCTTCATCTGGTTGCCCGACGCCGAGGATGGCACCAGGATCGGCGTGTGAACACCCGCCGCGCGCCACGCGGCCACGCCTTCGCGCACCTTGGCCGCGGACCCGAACAGCGTGTTGTCCGCCAGCCATGTGTCGGAGAAGCATTTCGGCACATCATCCCGCCGGCCTTCCGCGATGGCTGTCTCGATCGCGTCCATTTCCGTGTTGTAGCCCGCTTCGCGCCAGTAATTCCGGTAGTTCGGCAGGAAACCATAATTCGTCAGCGTGCGGCGGTTGACGGCTTTCGCCGCTTCCACATCGTCGCTGATGCAGGTGGGGATCATGTTGCCGATGAAAAAATCCGGGCTGTTCCGTTTTGATTCCGGCAGAGCGGCCAGCGAAACAGCCATGTGCGACAGGGAAGCGTTGGCGAACACCACCCCCTCCGCCAGTTCTCCCGCCAGCGCGACCATGCGTTTGCGCAGCGCGGCCACGATGATCGGCGGCAGGTCGCCAAGCCCTTCCTGGGCGCGGAACCGTTCGATGAAAGACCGTGTATCCGCCAGGGGTTTGCCTGGTGTGACACCCATCCGCACATGCGACGGGCCGTGCGCGATGCCAATGCCCAGACGGAACCGCCCGCCCGAGACCTCATGCATCATCGCGGCGCTTTGCGCGAAATCGACAATGGTGCGCTGGTAGATCGGCGCGATGGCGGTGCCGAACGTGATCGCGTTCGTGTTCCAGGCCAGGCCCTCGCACATCGACATGTTGCCGAACGGACTGGGGGTGTAGATGCCGGCGAAACCGCGCCGCTCAGTCTCCTGGCAGAGTTCGATCGTGCGGCGGCGGCGGCCGGGCACCGCGATCAGGCAAAGCGCGGGCAGGGTCTCAGGCATGGCGTTTCTCCTTGGGACGTTCAGGACGGATCAGCGAATGACCGAGCCCTTGCCGCTAAACGGCGGCGCTTTTTCCGGCAGCCAGGCGTCGGTCCAGCCTTCCTGATTTTGGTCCGTCACCGATACCTGTGTCCGCCCTGGACCCGCGCGCCGGGTGATCTGGATCGGCGTCGGACCGCGGATGATCTGGCATTGTGGCGTCGCGACCACCTCACCCCGCCGTGACGCGGCGAGACGCATGAGATCGGCTTCCGTCTTGCAAAGCACGGCGCCCCGGTCCAGCCGCGGCCATATGTCCGGCCGGGTTTTCACATCCGGCTTGCCAAAATCCGGCTTGGGCAGGATCACGTTCGGCGCGTCCCACAGCACCTGGGCCGCCGCCGGGCCGCTCAGCATCAGACTCAGAACAACCCATCGCCAGCAACCTGACCGATACATGATTTCTCCCGCACCATCCGCGCATGAGGGCCGCATCGTGCCGTCATGGGCGCGGACCGGCAAGGGATGGCCTCCCTGGGGTTGGACATTGGCCGCGCCCCTGGCACAATCGTTCAGGAAATACAGGAGACGACCATGGCGAACGAGTGGGTAAGGGCGGCGGCGAAGGCGGATGTGGCGGAGGGTAAAGTTCTTGGCGTGCGCGTCGGCGACAAGGAGATCGCGCTCTATCATCTGCCGGGCGGCGAATTTTGTGCCACCGCCAATGTTTGCACCCATGAATATGCCTTGCTGTCCGAGGGCTGGCTGGAAAATGGCTGCATCGAATGCCCGCTGCACGCGGCGCAGTTCGATTGCCGCACCGGCAAGGCCCTGTCGGCTCCGGCGGACGAGGATGTGCGGGTCTATGAGGTTAAGGCCGAAGGCGACGATTTGCTCGTGAAAGTCTGAGGATTGGTACGATGACCGGACAGGTCGTGATCGACTGCGACGTGCATCCGACGGTGCCGGGGATGCAAACGCTGTTGCCTTACCTCGACGACCATTGGCGGGAAACGATGGTGCGGCGCGGGGTCGATGACATGGTCACGATCAGCTACCCCTCCGTCAATCCATTAACGTTTCGAAATGACTGGAGGGACGCGGCGGGCAAGGCCGCGACTTCGGTGGAGGCGCTCGCCCGGCAGGCGCTGGACCCGTTCGGCACCACGCTCGCCATCTGCAATTGCCTTTACGGCGCCCAGGCGGCGTTTAGTGAGGACATGGGGGCGGCGGTGGCGCGGGCGGTCAACAACTGGATCGTCCGGGAATGGCTGGACCGCGATCCCCGGCTGCGGGCCTCCATCGTCGTGCCGCAGCAGAACCCGGAGATGGCGGTCGCGGAGATCGAACGCCTCGCCGGGGACAAACGTTTCGTTCAGGTGCTGTTGCTCGTCAG
>JAYVCG010000019.1:0-9095 GCA_043750075.1 Acetobacteraceae bacterium
CCGCGCAGCGCCGCGGCGGCGAAATCCCAGTGCGAGCGGGATTCCCAGTACGCGTCCTCGAACTGATGCTGCACATAGAACAGCCAGATGCCGATCATCGCGGCCAGCAGCACGACCGGCAGCCAGCCCAGAAGCACGGGTTTCAGTCCCAGCACCAGGATCAGCACGCCAAGCACGGCGGCGAGCGCCGCGTTGGTGCCAACGATGCTCACCCAGTCCCGCCACCGGCGCAAAGGATTGCCCGAGGGCACGCGCAGCCGGATCAGGATCAGCCAGGCGGGACCGACGCCGAACAGCACCAGCGGATGCCGGTACAGCCGGTAGGCGAAGCGGCGGCGGAAGGGCAGCGCCTGGTATTCCGCCAGCGTCAGGGTCGTCATGTCGCCGATGCCGCGGCGGTCCAGATTGCCCGAACTCGCGTGATGCACCGCGTGATCGCGGCGCCAGAACGAGTAAGGGATCAGGGTCAGCACGCTCAACGCCATGCCGAGCACATCGTTCATCCAGCGCGAGGCGAAGAACGAGCCATGCCCGCAATCGTGCTGAAAAATGAACAAACGCACCAGCAGCGCCGCGCCCACGGGCAGCAGCAGCAGTCCCGCCAGCATGCCATGGTACAGCGCGATCAGCATTCCCAGCATCACGGCCAGGAAAGGCAATCCGGTGTTCAGCAACTGGATCAGCGCGCGGCGCGCGTCCGGCTTCATGTAAGGCGCCACCATGCCGCGCCATGCGGTGGAGGAGAGTGTCATGAGGAAGAACGGCGGAAGCGGGAAGGGTTGGACAAACAAAACCACGTCACGGCTGGAACCCTGTCATCGGAGTGCGAGATGGACCGTTGAAATTTTGCTCTGCTGGCCGGCCTCACCTTGATGGGGCGTGCTTCAGGCTTCGCGGCGAAGATGTCAATCCGGTCCGTTCAACAACGCGAACATGCGCGGCGATGTCTTACGAACCGTTTGCCGGTTGGAAAGAACCATGGCCTTCCGGGCATTGAACCGTTGGACTCCATCTCTGGAATCGTACCTTCGGACACGTATCACTCCTCGCGTTTTGCCGCCGTGCGGCGGGTGTGACCTCGATGATGGTAAGGGAAACCGCGCGCGGCACGGGAAGCGCGGCAAAGGTGAGCCTGCCTCAAACAACCCTGCCTCAAACAACGGGGCGACCCCGTGAAACTAAGTCGCGCCTGGCCGGATGCAAGTGTCTCCCGGCATGGCTGGTGGGTCCGTTTGGTGTCCACTTCGTCATGGTCCGGCCTGACCGGACCATCCGTCGCGGCACAATGCGGGTTCATATCCCCCGGCTGGGCCGGAGGAACATCAACAGGCCCTCTGTCCTCCCGGCATGGCGCGATGGTCCTGACGGGAGGGATGGCATGACGGATAAAGGATCAGGCTATGGCGAGGCAGAATGAAGACAGTCCGCCACGCGCCCGCGTCCGGCTCTTGTCCGGTCAGACCTTGCCCCGCCCAGGACAAAGCGCCATTTCCCGTTCACTGTGCCCATTGCCATGGACTCAGGAGACAGCATCGGCCAAGGGAAGCAGCCACGCGGGCGCTCACCATACGAAGCATCGGGGCGCGGACCATCGGGGACTGAACGCATGACCGTCCATTTTTCCTTCGACAACACCTACGCGCGTCTGCCAGACCAGTTCCATGCGCGTCTCAGCCCCACCCCGGTCGCAAAGCCCAGGCTGGTGCGGATGAACGAGGCGCTGGCGGAGAGGCTGGGAATCGATCCCGTGGAACTCGCCAGCCCGGAAGGCCTGGCGGTTCTGGCCGGCAACCACGTGCCCGAGGGCGCCTCCCCCATAGCAATCGCCTATGCCGGGCACCAGTTCGGCAATTTCGTGCCCCAACTGGGCGATGGGCGCGCGATCCTGCTGGGGGAAATCGTGGCACCGGACGGCGCGCGGTTCGACATTCAGCTCAAGGGCTCCGGCCGCACTCCCTTTTCCCGCGGTGGCGATGGCCGTGCCGCCCTGGGCCCCGTGCTGCGCGAATATCTCATTAGTGAAGCCATGGCCGCCCTGGGCGTGCCGACCACGCGCGCCCTGGCCGCGGTGATGACCGGGGAGGCGGTGGCGCGCGAAACAGCCTTGCCCGGCGCCATCCTGACCCGCGTGGCGGCGAGCCACATCCGCGTCGGCACGTTCCAGTACCACGCCGCGCGCGGCGACACGGACGCGGTGCGGCTGCTGGCCGATCACGTCATCGCCCGTCATTACCCCGACGCCGCCACGGCGGACAATCCGTATCGCGCTCTGTACGACCGCGTCGTGGCACGCCAGGCGGACCTCGTGGCGCGCTGGCTGCTGATCGGCTTCATCCATGGCGTGATGAACACCGATAACACCGCCATCACCGGCGAGACCATCGATTACGGCCCCTGCGCCTTCATGGACGCCTACGATCCGGGCACAGTGTTCAGTTCGATCGACCGGGGCGCCCGTTATGCATACGGCAACCAGCCCGCCATCGCGCAATGGAACCTGGCGCGGCTGGCCGAAACGCTGCTGCCGCTGTTCGCCGGGGATCCCGAACAGGCCATGGCTCAGGCGAAGGAGTCGCTGGGGGCTTTCGCGCCACGCTTCCACACGGCGTATTTTGGCGGATTGCGGCACAAGATCGGCCTCGCCACCACGCGGGAGGGGGATGACGCACTGACCCAGGACCTGCTGAAACTGATGGGGGAGCAGAGCGCGGATTTCACCCTGACGTTCCGCCGTCTGTGCGACGCGGCGGTGGACCCGGAGACTGGCGCCGTCCGTTCCCTGTTCACCGATCCCGCCCCCTTCGACTCCTGGGCCGCGCGCTGGCGTCAGCGTCTCGCCGGGGAGCCGGGTACGCCGGACGCGCGCCGCGCCGCCATGCGCGCGGTCAATCCGGCTTTCATTCCGCGTAACCATCTGGTGGAGGCGGCGCTCACCGCCGCCATCGCGCGCGACGATTTTGGCCCGTTCGAGGAAATGCTCGCGATCGTGACGCGGCCTTATGACGATATGCCGGAATTCGCGCGGTATGGTTCGCCGCCGGGGGCGGATGAGAAAGTGTATCAGACGTTTTGCGGCACCTGAGGGAACGCGGGGCGCTGGTCTTTCATCGCCTCACCACCTCCACCCGCCGGTTTTGTGCCCGCCCCAGAGCAGTCTCATTGTCCGCCACCGGCTGTTCCCACCCCAGGCCAGCCGTCGCGACGCGCCCGGACGCGATACCAGCCTCCACCAGCGCCGCTTTCACCGCGGCGGCACGGCGGTCACTCAGCGCGCGGCCGCCCCCGGCCGTTTCCATGGCCTCGATGTGATCCTCGATCGTGATCGACCAGTCCGGATGCGTGGTGAGCGCCTCCACGATCTGACCAATCCCCGGCTTCGCGTCCGGGTGGAGCTTGTCACCGCCGCCATCGAAAGGAATGCCATGCAGCCGGACGCGTCCCTCGGCCAGGAGACCGGCCACCACCGGATTGGCGCTGGCGGTTCCCGGCGCCCAGTGCGCGCAGGCGCCGGTCTCGCCGGAGACCTTGCGTAAATCCCAGGTTTCCTTCCACAGGGTCTCACCCTCGTTCTGCCACAGTCCGCGAAATCCGGTGCCATCGCGGAAGGGCACCATCAGCGCCGGACCTCCCCCGCCCTTCGGTTCCCGCCAGCGCAGCAGCAGAAGATGGCCGTCCACACCGCCATGGATCAAACCGCCGTCCTTTTCGTAACACCCGCTGAGGGTCGCGCCTTCCTGCCGCAGATGCACCCGGCCGTATTTTCCGCTGTCGTACGTGCCGGACGCATCGGGCGGCGGCACGCTGGTCAGCGCGCTGCCAAAGCCGCGGACATTCATCAGTTCGGCGTGTTCGGCTGAGCCGTTCGTGGTGTGGATCACCAGCTTCACCCAGCGTCCGACGCCGGGCGAGGCCAGGACCACGCGCTGCCGGTCCTCATTGGGCTTCAACCGCGCCGTCGCGAGGGGGATGAAACCAGTGTTGGCGGAGGTATCGGAGATCAGGATGTCCACATCCCGCGCCGCGGTGTCGGGCGGGTCGGTCAGGGCGGTATCGAACTCGAAACGCGACACCCTGGATTGTTGCGGGAGGGAGATGACGATGGTGACCGGCAGTGTCAGTTCTTCTCCCGTGGACCAGCCGGTGGCGGGATTTTCGTCCAGCAGCCAGATCGCGTCCCATTCCTCGCTGGCGGTCGAGGTGACTCTTTCGATCAACGCGCCGCGCGCGAAAGTGAGCACATTGACCTCGGCCGGTTGGGCGCGTGCCGTGAGGCTGGTGAGCGCGAGGAGGGCGCCAGCGAGCAGGACAAGACGCGGCATGATGGTTCTCCCGTCTGGCCGGATGCGACGGATCTCAGGAGGCTGGTCCATTGTGTGAATTGGCCTGTTTTCGACGGTTTTCGCAAGGCGGGGGAATTGCCTGACGGAAGAAAGGCCGGGGCGCTACCCCGCGCCCCTGGACCTCTCCCAGGGAGTCTCCAATGGATGGTTTCCAAAGGCGAACCGTCATGCGGAGCATGCCCTGGGCATGACGGCGGAGGTCCAGGAGGCAGCGCCTCCTGGTGGGGTGTTGGGGCAAAGCCCTGACATTTTCCTCCACGAGACCGCCTGTGTGAAAACCGTGGGCCTTGCTCCCCGGCGGCCTGGAGTCTCTTATGATGAAGCCCGAACGATCCCGGTGGCGCACCGCCGCGGGCAGAGCCGTGCCGTCAATGGACCACAGGAGCTGGCCATGGTCATGAAGACCGAGGATGTCAGGACAGCGTTACGCGACAACACGTTTCTCGGCGGCCTGCCTGGCGACGTGTTCGATGGGGTCCACCGGCGCGGTCATCTCGTCCATTATGACAAAGGGGAAGTCATGTTCCGGCGCGGCGATGAAGGTGCCAGCATGATGTTGATCCTGGCGGGGTCGGTGAAGATTTCCAACACCACGATCGACGGGCGCGAGGCGGTGCTGAACTTCCTCGGTCCGGGCGATGTGAATGGCGAGATCACGGTGCTGGACGGTCTCGACCGGACCGCGACCGCCATCGCGCTGGAACCCACCGATGCCTTCGTTCTCCAGCGCCGCGACCTGCTGCCGGTGATCCTGGCCAATCCGGAGGCGATGATGGAAATCATCCAGGCGTTGTGCGGTAAGTTAAGGATCACCTCCGCGTTGATCGAGGACGGTCTGAATGAAATGCCCGGCCGCACCGCGCGCGGCCTGTTGCGCCTGGCCGATCAGCATGGGCGTCAGACGAAAGCGGGCATCGTCATTCCCCTGCGGCTGAGCCAGCGCGATCTGGGCGGGTATTTGGGGCTGTCGCGGGAAAACACGAGCCGCCAGCTCACCGCCCTGCGGCAACGCGGGGTGATTGGCGCGGACGGGCCTCATATCGTGATCCGCGATCGCGCGGGTCTTGAAACGGTGGCCGGGGAGGGAGCAGGCTGACCGGACGAGAGACGAACCAGGCATGCAGCCGCCGCTGCCATCAGGGAGACTCCAGCGATGTTTCATCCAGCGGACAAACGGCACTCGCGTGTCCGGCGCCGGCTGATCCTGAGTGGCGCCACGGCCGCGGCCTTGCTGCCAGGCGCCGCCCCCGGCGCGGCCGCCGCCGCCGGTCATGCGGAGGACATCAAGGGAGAGGTGACGGCGGAACTGGCATCGCGCAGCCGCGTGCTGTTGCCGCGCGGCGATGTGTTCGTGGGCGATGCCGTGGCGACGGCGGAAAACGCGCGCGCGGCCCTGCGGCTTGGCCGTGACACATCGCTGCGCCTCGGCGCCAATGCCCGCGTGCGGATCGATCGTTTCATCGTCAACGCCGGTGGCGTGATCACGCTCGAAGCCGGGCCGTTGCTGCTTGATAAGATGCCCGGCGGCCCGGAGAGGCCCATTCAGGTGCGGGGCGCCTTCGGACTGATAACGGTCCGCGGCACGAAGATTTTCATCGGACCCAGTCAGGGTGTGATCGGTATTTTTGTCGTGCATGGTCTCATCACCGTCACCGCGCGCGGCGAGAGCTTCGCCTTGCAGACGGGTGAGGGCACCAACATCGCCATCCCCGCGGCTGGCGGGCTGGACAACCGCGCCCTCTCCACCGCCCGCCCCACTCCGCCCGCGGAGTGGGGTGAGGCGCGCGTGCGTGAGGCGCTCGCGAGCGTGGACTGACCGTGTCCCAAAGGCCGGCGGGGCGGGCATAAGGTGGTCTGGACTTTCCGCCAGGGAGCGCCGCTGGCGGGCGCCATCATGGCGGGTCTCGCCGCCTGCGTCATGAGTCTTTTGCCGCCCGCCGTACGGGACGCGGCGCGGGAGCGGGTTTTCGACGCGCTGTTGACGCTCGCCGCGCCGTGGCGGGGCATGGGCGTTCCACCGGCCCAAATCGTGGTCGTGGACATCGACGCGCATGCCCTCGCCGCGACCGGCGCATGGCCCTGGCCGCGCCAGCACATCGCGGCACTGGTGGACGCGGCGCGGAAAGGCGGCGCCAGCGTGGTTGTCCTCGACATTCTGTTCGACGGACCCGATATCCGCTCTCCCGCCACGCTCGCCCGCCGTCTGGGCGCGGCAATCGGCCGTGCCGATATCGCCGCCCTGGCGGAGTCTCTCCCGGATGGTGACCGCGCGCTCGCCGCCGCGCTGGCCGGTGTGCCATCCGTACTGGGCTTCGCGCTCGATCCCAACGGCACGGCGGAGATCCCGGCCGTTCCGTTCCTGACCATGGGCGCCACCCTCGCGCTACCGGCCATGTGGCGGGTGAGGGGCGGGATCGCGCCCTTCGGCGATTTGCTGGCACAGGCGGCGGGCATCGGCGCGCTGGCGCTGCCGGGGGATGAGGATGGTCTGGTCCGCCGTGTGCCGCTGCTGGTGGGTGTCGCGGGCCGGGTGCATCCGGGCCTCGCCATGGAGGCATCGCGCCTCGCCGATGGCGCCTCGGCGTACCGGATCGATGGAACGGCCGGGACCATCGGTGTGGGTGGCGTGATGGTGCCGTTGCCGCCGGATGGTTTGTTGCGTCTGGTGCCGGGACGGGGGGACGCCGTCCTCACGGCGATCCCGGCGGCGGACCTGCTGGCGCGTGAGACGCCCGATCCGCGGCTGCGCGGGGCCATCGTGCTGATCGGCGGCTCCGCGCCTGAACTCGGCGGGCTGCGCGCGACGCCGGAGGATCCGCTGGTGCCGTCGGTGATGCTGCACGCGGCGGCGGTGGCGCAACTGTCGCGCGGCATCGTGCCGCTCCCCATGCCACACGCGGCGTTCCTGAACCGGGCGTCCGGTCTGATCGCCACGGGGGCCGGATTGCTCGCCGCTGTTTGGCCACGGCCGCTGCATGGGGCGCTCGCCGTGGCGGGTCTCGCCGTCCTGTCCGGTGTTCTCGCCGTGGCCGCCGCCGCGCATGACCGGCTGATCGATCCCTCTCTCCCCGTTCTGCTCGCCGTGACCGCTTTCATCACCACGGCGCTGGTCGTGGCGGCCGGGACGCGGCGGCGTGAGGCGCGCATCCGCCAGCGTTTCGCGCAGCATCTGGCGCCCGCGGTGGTGGCGTTGATCGCCGCCAGTCCCTCCGTGCTCAAGCTGCGCGGTGAACGCCGGGAGATCACCGCCCTGTTCACCGATGTCGAGGGTTTCACCGCCATGACCCACCGCGCGACGCCCGAGGCCCTGGTCTCGGTGCTCGACGCGTATTTCGAGGGCGTGGCCGGGATCGTCATCGCGCATGGCGGCATGATCGACAAACTGGTTGGCGATGCCGTGCATGCGTTCTTCAACATGCCGCTCGATCTGCCGGGCCATCCGGTGAAGGCGGTCCTGTGCGCCACCGCGATCCAGGCCTGGACCGAAGCATACCAGCGCGAGACCCTGCCCGCCGCGCTTGGCTTTGGCCGCACCCGGATCGGGATCGAGACCGGCGCGGCGATCGTTGGCGACATCGGCCTGCGGGCCAAGCTCGACTACACCGCGCATGGCGACACGGTGAATGCCGCCGCGCGGTTCGAGGCCGCGAACAAGGAGCTTGGCTCGGCGATTTGCGTGGGGCCGGGCACCGCGTCGCGTTGTCCGCCGGACGCGCTGCGCCCCACGGGGACGATCTGGCCGCGCGGTTTCACCGGCCCCGTGCGGACCTTCGAGCCCTGGCCCGCCGATGCCGGTCCGGCCTGGCGGTCGCGCTATCTGGAAGCCGCCGGTCTGGCCGATGCCGACCCGGCCGCGGCGGCTGGCGTATTGCGGGAACTCGCCGCCGCGCGCCCCGCCGACACAGTACCGGCCACCCTGGCCCGCCGCCTGCTGGAACAGGGGACATGACCTTTCCACGCGAAGAACAAGAGATGGTTTCCAAAGGCGAGCCTTTGGCGGAGGTCCAGGAGGCAGCGCCTCCTGGTGGGGTATCGGGGCAAAGCCCCGTGTTCTTCTTCGCTCCGGCGGCGATTTATTTTCATTTCTCTCGCCAGAACGGGATAAAAACCGGCGTCCTGGCTGTTACCTGCTATAAGCACGGCCCAATCTGGGCTGGTGGAGTCAAACCGCGTGGCGATCCGGCAATCCGACCTGAGGCGGCAACTGGTTGATTTGCTGCCGCGGCTGCGGCGTTTCGCACTCGTGCTGACGCGTTCCTCCGACGAGGCTGACGATCTGGTCCAGGTTTCGGTGACCCGCGCCCTGGAACGGCAAGAGCAATGGGAGCCCGGATCGCGGCTCGACCAATGGTTGTTTCAGATCGTCAGGACGGTCTGGATCAACAGCCGGAAATCGGCGCGGCTCCGGCGGACCGAGTCTTTGGACGATCGGGAAGACACACGGTCGATGGACGGCAGCGCGGCGATGGAGGCGCATTTGAGGTTGGAGGAGGTCAGGCATGCCTTCGCCCGGCTTCCACCCGATCAGCAACGGGCTTTGTTGCTGGTGAGTGTCGAAGGGTATTCTTACAAGGAAGCCGCTGAAATTCTTGATCTGCCCATGGGCACGGTGATCAGCCGGATCGCCAGGGGCCGGATCGCGCTGGCGGAACTGAGCACACGGATGGATGACAAAGTGACCCTGTTACGGCGGAAGCGGGCCTGACAATGACAACTCCGGCAGAAACGGCGCGGACCATGGCGATCGACGACACC
>JAYVCG010000020.1:0-3805 GCA_043750075.1 Acetobacteraceae bacterium
AGGCTTCGGCGGCTTCCTTGAATTTGGCCTCGGCCGCCGCGTCGCCTGGGTTGCGATCCGGGTGGTATTGCATCGCGAGTTTACGGTACGCCTTTTTCAAATCGTCCGCGTTCGCGTCCCTGGCCATGCCCAAGGTGGCGTAATAGTCCTGTTTTGCCATTTTTGCCTACTGTTCCCAGGCGCTTAGGTCAATCCATCATGAGAATGACGCGCTGTCTCGCCGTTTGTCATAAGGTAGCTTGCCTCACGGTTTCCGGCGTCACAACGGGGCTCTGCCCCGGACCCCGCCAGGAGGCGCTGCCTCCTGGACCTCCGCCAAGGGCGGTAGCCCTTGGATCCCATCCATGGGGGTGCCAGGGGATGGATCCAGGGCCAGGCCTTGCCTGCACCGCTCACAAGCATGTCGCGCCCGCCTTCGGAGGAAGGACGGACGCGACAGACTCACCACATCAACCCAAAAGCATCAGGCCGATTTCTTCTTGTTCTTGTCATCGACTTCCTCAAACTCCGCATCGACGACCTTGTCATCTTTCTTGCCGCCGGCCGGCCCTGCCGCATCGCCGCCGGGCGCCTGGGCTGAAGCCTGCTCAGCTTTGTACATCGCCTCACCAATCTTCATCGCTGCCTGGCTCAGATGATCGGTGGCACTTTTCAACGCCTCAATGTCATCCTTTTCCATCTGCGACTTCACCGCCGCGACCGCCGCCTCCGCCTCGCCCTTCTCCTGGGCTCCGAGCTTATCGCCATGCTCAGCGAGATTTTTTTCGACCTGATGCACCAGACCCTCGGCGTGGTTGCGGGCCTCGACCGTCTCACGCCGTTTCTTGTCGGACTCGGCGTTGGCCTCGGCTTCCTTCACCATGCGTTCGATGTCTTTGTCGTTCAGACCACCACTGGCCTGGATGCGGATTTGCTGCTCCTTGCCAGTGGCCTTGTCCTTGGCCTGAACCGAGACAATGCCGTTGGCGTCGATGTCGAACGTCACCTCGATCTGCGGCATGCCGCGCGGGGCGGGGGGAATGCCCTGGAGATCGAAATTTCCCAGCAGCTTGTTGTCGGCGGCCATCTCGCGTTCGCCCTGGAACACTTTGATGGTCACGGCCTGCTGGTTGTCGTCGGCGGTGGAGAACACCTGGCTTTTCTTGGTCGGGATCGTGGTGTTGCGTTCGATCAGCCGGGTGAACACGCCGCCCAGGGTCTCGATGCCGAGGGACAGAGGGGTCACGTCGAGGAGCAGAACGTCCTTCACGTCGCCTTTGAGCACACCGCCCTGGACCGCGGCGCCGATGGCGACCACCTCATCCGGGTTGACGTTACGCGCGGGCTCCTTGCCGAAGAACTGCTTCACGGCCTCGATGACCTTGGGCATGCGGGTCATGCCGCCGACCAGGATCACTTCCTGGATGTCGCTGGCGCTGATACCGGCGTCCTTCAACGCGGCGCGGCACGGGTCCATCGTCCTGGCGATCAGATCGTCCACCAGCGATTCCAGCTTCGCCCGCGACAGTTTCATCACCAGATGCTTCGGCCCGGAGGCGTCAGCGGTGATGAACGGCAGGTTGATCTCGGTCTCCTTGGCGGAGGACAGCTCGATCTTCGCCTTCTCGGCGGCTTCCTTCAGCCGTTGCAGGGCGAGCTTGTCTTTACGCAGGTCGATGCCGCTTTCCTTGCGAAACTCCTCGGCCAGATATTCGATCACGCGCATGTCGAAGTCTTCGCCGCCAAGGAAGGTGTCGCCGCTGACGGACTTCACCTCGAACACGCCGTCGCCGATTTCCAGGATGGACACGTCGAAGGTGCCGCCGCCAAGGTCATAAACCGCGATCGTGCCGGCGCCCTTCTTGTCGAGACCGTAGGCGAGCGCCGCCGCCGTGGGCTCGTTGATGATGCGCAGCACTTCCAGACCGGCGATGCGGCCCGCGTCCTTGGTGGCCTGACGCTGGCTGTCATTGAAATACGCCGGGACGGTGATGACGGCCTGGGTCACGGGCTCGCCCAGATACGCCTCGGCGGTTTCCTTCATCTTCATCAGCACGAAGGCGCTGATCTGGCTGGGGGCGTATTTCTCGCCGCGCGCTTCCACGAACGCATCGCCATTGTCGCCCTTGACGATGGCGAAAGGCACCATGCCCTTGTCCTTGGCGACGGTCGGGTCTTCGTACCGGCGGCCAATCAGGCGCTTGATGGCGTAGAGGGTGTTAGAGGGATTGGTGACCGCCTGGCGTTTGGCCGACTGGCCCACCAGCCGTTCCCCGCTGTCCGAGAACGCCACCATACTGGGCGTGGTGCGCGCGCCCTCGCTGTTCTCAATGACCTTGACGTCCTTGCCTTCCATGATGGCGACGCAGGAATTGGTCGTGCCGAGGTCGATACCGATGACTTTACTCATTGTCGAAATCTCCGTTCAGCGGACACGGGCGGCCCGAGGCACCGCTTATGTCCCCAATGAAATCTTCCCAGGGAGACGTTCCCTGGAAAGGAGTTATGGCAGCCATGTATGGGGCCTGGCCGCATGGGGCAAGAGAGGATGACGGAATTTTGTGACCGGCCCGTCAGGCGGTGGTGTCGAGCGCCGCGCCGGACAGGGGTGGCTGACCGGCGGGCGCCTTCGCCACCACCACCATGGCCGGTTTCAACAGCCTCCCGTGCAGCGTCCAGCACGCGGTCCAGGCCTGCACGACCGTGCCCGCGGGATGGGTGGCGCTTTCCTGCTCGGCCATCGCCTGGTGCATGTTGGGGTCGAACACCTGGCCCACCGGGTCGCCCTTGTTGATCCCGTTGCGCTCCAGGATGCCGGTGAAGCTGCGCTCGATCCCGGCGAGGCCGTCGCGGACCTTCACCAGGATGTCGGGCTCCCCATCAGACGCGGCCGGCAGGGCGTCGATGCCGCGGTTCAGGTTCTCGGCGGCTTCCACGATGTCGGTGGCGAATTTCTGCACGGCGTATTGCCGCGCGTCCTCCGCTTCCCGCCGGCCGCGGGCGCGGACATTGGCGGTTTCCGCCTCAGCCCGTTTCCAGCGGTCCGTCATGTCGGTGAGGTGTTCCTCCAGTTCGGCGATACGGGCGGCGGCGGCGCGCATCACCTGTTCCGGGGAAGGCGGAGTGGCGTCCGCCGCGTCCGGCGCGGGCGCGGGCTCGGAGCGGGCGGTCGCGTCGTGTGTGTATGGATCGGTGTTCATGCGGTCTCAGTTAGGGGCGGGGGCGGGCCGCGACAAGTCCGCGCGCGATGGATGGGATGCGATCAGCGAGCTGCCGCGCCGGGAGGAAAGTGGCGTATGACCAAGGTATTCCGGTTATCCGCCATCCCGTGTCTCATGCCTGGCGGCGCTTCATGTTTGTGCCGCCGCGGTGAGCCGCCGCCGCATCGGCCGCGGCATCGTCACGAGGGCGGCCAGCGGATCGCATCCGGCGGCGGGCGCGGTCAGCACCTGATCCGGCGCGCGCGGCTTCTTCAAACGGTCACGCGCGCGCCGTTGTCGCCGCCTTGGACAACTTGTATCTGAACGCCATGCCGTTTCCTCCCGTTTCTCTTGACGCGCCCCGTGGCGATGTGTCCCCTGGCGATGCGTCCACCGGCCCGCGTCCGGGCGCCGCGTCCCTCGCGCGCCGGCCACGGATGCCGCTGACGCCGGAAGCCGAGCCGGGGTATTTCCTGTCGCTGCCGCCGGGCCGCGATGGCTGGATGGTCGCCCGCCGTCTGCGCGCCACCCGCCGCGGCGCCGCCATCCTGGGCTTTACCCTGCCGTCCATGCTGATCCAGGCGCTGTGCCTGAAACTGCCGGGCCGCGCCAAGGTCGCGTTCCCG
>JAYVCG010000021.1:0-6806 GCA_043750075.1 Acetobacteraceae bacterium
TGCTCAGAAGTCACCAACGCACTCAGCTTCAAACCGGTCCGCGAGAGTGTTGATGGTGGGGGCAGTGCGAATACCCTCCCGCCTGGCCATGGGATCGCCCGCCGTGTTCGAGCGGATTTTCCCGGCGCTTTGAAACAAGTCTGGTGCTTTGCAATAAGGATAATGACATGACGGATGTGATCGGTACCTGGAAAATGGTGCGCGCCGTGGCGCATGACGGGAACGGCAAGGCATTGCCCGCTCCCTATGGCGGGCAGGGCATGGGGCGGCTGGTGTTGGGCGCGGATGGCCGCATGATGGCGCTGCTGTGCGACGCGCGGCGGGAGATTCCTAACGGTGAGAAGCGCGAATACGGTGGTTACTGCGGCAACTACACCTATGACGGCAAGCAACTGATCACCCGCGTCGATGGCGCGGCGGACCCGGCCCGGATGGGCTCCGATCAGGTGCGCGACGTGCGGTTCGAGGACGGGCTGATGATACTCCGCCCGCCGTTTCGCAGCTATGGCGGCGCGGCGGAACAGCGGGAGATTTACTGGGAAAAAATCGCGCCGGTGTGAAGCCTCTTCTCCACCCCTGGAGGGCGGCTTGCTGGTGTCCCACCGCCTTCCCGGCATCACCCCGTACGTCGTCGGAGAGCAATCCGGTCTTGTCGCCCCAGAGAACGATGCCGCCCTCCTCCCCGGCCCGCGCGGCGATCACCGAATGCTCCTCGCGGAGTCAGCGCCTCACCGCGGACGGGCGTTGCTCATACGCGCGGCGCAGCGATTTCTGGGCGGTGAACCTCCAACGCGAGGTACCGTCCCACGCTGCGCATGGCAAGGATGATCCCGTATCGCTCCCGGATCAGCATCCGACCGCCGCCCGGCTCCACAGCGCGAACGGCAGGCCGAGTGCGTCCGGCAGGTGGCGGCGGATCAGAGCCCGGACCTTTTTTTCCTGCCCCGGGGTCAGGAGCCGCCCCGTGCCTGGCGGTGGACCGTGCGCCCGGCCGGCAGGCCCGCCATGCCGTCCGCCTTGTACCGCTTGCAGATGTCGAACACCCCGGTGCGGCTCAGTCCGACCTGTCGCGCGATCGCCTCCAGGGTGAATCCGCTCTCGCGCAGCCGATCACCTGACGCCGCCGCTCCTCCTGCGCCGGGGTCGGCAGGTTCCTCATGTCTATGTGCTTCATGCAGACGCAAATCAGGGGGACAGTCAGAAATTCAAGTGGACCATGGCCAGATCAATAAGTGCATACGTTTTCCTGTAAACAACCTGAAATCCATCGTGGGATATTCTGGACCGCGTCGGATCATGTCAGACTGGCCGTGGGCGTCAAGACACTCCTACTTGCAATGACAGCGGCATATTCGTGGATCGGATAAATTTCAATGTTCGCAGGGGACTTCGTATTTTGGATACTTCAATGATGTTAATTATTTATTCAATCCTCAGCGCACCCATTTGGTATGAAATCGCCAAATCGAAAGCAATGAATGGAAAGTTCTACGCGGGCGCGGGAGTTGTTGGTGCAGTGATCCTCACATATACAATTGAGCTAATCATTTTCTTCATTTTCTGGATTTTCCCTGGACGGTTTCATCTGTTAATATATCGTACTAATATCGATATAATGAATTTTATCTCGGCTATAATTACCGTGTTTTTCTGGCACGGGTTCTACACACGGTGGTTGTGGCGTATTGGAAGAAAGTAAATATCCGGCCTGTGCGGCTGAGAGGAACAAAAAAATAGCATGGAGCCGGTTTTCACAATTCGCGTGCGAGCTGTTTTGCAACCAGGAATATGCACGCCTCCTGAAGCAGGGCCCGCTTGCTTCATCGCCGAAGGCGCGGAGAGAGGAAGATCGCGGAGAGAACAGAAGCCGCGGGAGCGGCCAAATCTCCGCGTTCTCCGTTATCTCCGGGTTCTCCGCGCCGTGGCGGGGCCCGCGATCAGCACGGATGGTCAGATCATTCCGCCGCCATGGCCACCACGGGCGGCTGGTTCAGCGCGGCCAGCAGCTTCTCCCGTTGCACCGCCGCCTTGGCCCGGGCGTTATCCTTCACCGGCCCGAAGCCGCGGATCGTATCGGGCAGCGACGCCAGGCTGATGGCCGTTTCCATCGTCTCAGGCCGTAACGCGGCCAGAGCGGCGCGGAGATCGCCAATGTATTGCTCGATCAACGCGCGTTCCGCCCGGCGTTCCTCCTGACGGCCGAACAGGTCCAGCGCGGTGCCGCGCACGGCCTTGCCCAGACGCAGGACGCGGAACAAGGGCAACGCCAGCCAGCCGGGGATCGCGACCTTGTTCCGCCGTCCGGTGCGCGGGTCGATCCGGGTAATCAGCGGCGGCGCCATGTGGAACACGGCACCGGGCGCGTATGGGGTCGCGGCGTGCAGGCGCGCGACCTCGTATTCGTCCTTGTAGGCCATCAGCTTGAACAACCCCTCGGCAGCGGCGCGGGTCAGGCGGCCGGCGCGGCCGGTCAGCACGGTCTCGCGCGCCTCAACCTCCTGGATCACTCCGCGATAACGGGCGGCGTAGGCGGTGGACTGATACGCCACCAGCCGCGCGGCGCGGTCCTCGATCAGCGCGGGAAGATCGAGCGGCGCGGGATCGGTCTGACCCAGAATCTCCGCCGCCAGCGCGGGACGGGTGGCGAGAACGCGGCCCCACAGGAAGGCGCGTTTGTTCAGGGCCACCGCCGCGCCGTTCAGGTCTATGGCGCGCAGGATCGCGGCCTCTCCCACCGGCACCAGACCCCGTTGCCATGCCACACCCAGCAGCAGCGTATTCATTGCCTGGGCGTTACCAAACAGACGTTCCGCGAGCAGAACGCCATGCAGCCAGACCGAGGCTTTCGCGTTGGTGACTTTTTCGATCGTGCGGCGATGCAGCGCGGCGTCGATCGACAGCAGCGCGTCACGTTTGAACGCGGCGGTGGCAGCGAGATCGAGGTTGCCGATCACCACCGCTCCGGGCGCGTTCCGCTCCAGCACACCGGGCGCGCAGCCCACGGCGAGATCGGCCGCCAGCATCAGATCGGCGGTGCCAAGCGGAATGCGGACGACATCCAGCGCGTCCGGATCGGTGGCGATTTGCACATGCGCGACGACGGCGCCGTTCTTCTGCGCGAGGCCGGTGAAGTCCAGGGTTTTGACATGGCGGCCTTCGAGATGCGCCGCCATCGCCAGGATCGCGCCCGCGGTGACGATGCCGCCGCCGCCGATGCCCGCGAACAGACCGCGCCATATCGCGGGGGCTGGCACGATGGGGGTCGGCAGGCTGGCCGCGAACTCAGCCTCGCGCGCCTGCCAGGTGGTGTCGGCGCCGGGGGCGATGGGCGGGCCGGGCAGGGTGACGAAGCTGGGGCAAAAGCCTTTCAGGCAGGACAGATCGACGTTGCAACTGCTGGCGTTGATGCGGCGCTTGCGGCCAAGCGGGGTTTCCACCGGCTCGATGGCGATGCAGCCGGATTGCGTCGAGCAATCACCGCAGTTCTCGCATACCGCTTCGTTAATCATGACATGCATGGCCGGTTGCGCCATGGAGCCGCGCTTGCGGCGGCGGCGTTTCTCGGTGGCGCAGACCTGATCGTAGATGAGCACGGACGGGCCCTCGTAGTCGCGCAACGACCGCTGCACCGCGTCCAGATCGGCGCGGATGTGGGTGGTGACGCCCGGCGGCAGGGCGGAAGCGGGGGGCAGGCGTTCGGCCTCATCGGCGACGATGGCGATGCGTTTGATGCCCTCGGCGGCGATCTGTGCCGCGAGCATCGGCACGGTGGGTCCGCCCTCGACCGGCTGGCCGCCGGTCATCGCCACCGCGTCGTTGACCAGCAGCTTGTAGGTCATGCGCGTGCCGGCGACAGCGGCCTGGCGAATGGCCAGGATGCCGGAGTGCTGATACGTGCCGTCGCCCAGATTGGCGAATATGTGTTTGAGATCGGTGAAGGCGGACAGGCCGACGAAGGGCACGCCCTCGCCGCCCATGTGGGTGAAGGTGCGGGTCTGCTCGCCGTCGCCCAGCGCCATGAAGTGACAGCCGATGCCGGCGCTGGCGAAACTGCCCTCCGGCAGTTGGGTCGAGGTGGCGTGCGGGCAACCGGCGCAAAAGGCGGGGACGCGTTTCAGCAGATTGGCGGGCCGTTGCACCACGGGCGGCGCGGGGGAATGGGGCAGGTTCAGTCCCGCCGCGCCGAGGAATTTCGTCATCCCGGACAGGACCGATTCCGGCGAGAGTTCCATCAGCGGGGACAGCAGGGGCTCGCCGCGCGGTGTGGTCTTGCCGCTGATCTCTGGGCGTTCGTCGGCGGGGAGATGATACAGCGCGTCGCGGATCTGCGATTCCACGAAACCGCGTTTTTCCTCAATGACGAGGATGTACCGTTTGCCACGGGCGAAGTCTTTCAGCCCCTCGGTCTCCAGCGGCCAGGTCATGCCGATTTTGTAAATCGCGAGTTGAGGGTGCTGGTCCAGGCCTATCTGTTTCAGGGCGTGCAGCGTGTCCTCATGCGCCTTGCCAACAGTGATCAGTCCGATCGGCGCGTCCGCCGTGCCGCGGATCAACCGGTCCAGCTTGTTGGCGCGTGCCCAGGCGAGGGCGGCGGGGATGCGCTCGTCGATCATGCGGCGTTCGAGTTCGGCGCGCTCGGCCGGAAAGCGCAGCGTGTGATCGAGGTTGAGGCCGTGCGGAGGGAGAGGAAAATCCGGAATGACGAAGCGGGAGACGGAAGGAACGATGGCGGTGGCGGCCTGTTCCATCGTCTCGGCGGTGGTTTTCATCGCCACCCACAGGCCGGAATAGCGGGACAAAGCCCATCCGGCGAGGCCGAGATCGAGCACGTCCTGCACCGAGGCCGGGTTCAGCACCGGCATGAACACATTTTGAAAAACGTATTCGGTCTGGTGCGGATAAGTGGAGGAATGCGCGCCGTGATCGTCGCCCGAGATCGCCAGCACGCCGCCATGTTTGTGCGTGCCCGCCATGTTGGCGCAATGGAACGCGTCGCCGGTCCGGTCCACGCCCGGTCCCTTGCCGTACCACAGGCCAAACACCCCATCGAATTTCTTGCCGGGAAACGCGTCAAGTTCCTGCGTGCCCAGGATCATGGTGGCGGCGAGGTCTTCGTTGATGCCGGGCTCGAAGCGGATGTCATGGGCGGCCATCAGCTTTTTCTGGACCCATAATTCCCGGTCGAGGCCGGCGAGGGGGGAGCCGCGATAGCCCGAGACGAAGCCCGCGGTGCGCAATCCCGCTTCGTGATCCAGACGGCGTTGCTCCAGCAGCAGACGCAGCAGCGCCTGGATGCCGGTCAGCAGCACCGGCTGGTCGAGGTCGGCGAACCGCGATTCCAGCGTGGTGGCGCTTCGGTCGAGGACCATATCCATGGATTCATTCCCTTTATTGACCAGATCGTGCCGCGGTTTCCCTGGGTGCGCCACAAAACAATCGTCTCTCGTATCCCCGGTGGCGCGGTTCGCAAGTCTCGCGATGGACAGCCACGCGCTCCGCAATTTTCGGGCCGGTTCGCGGGCGTGCGCGCATGATCCTGACTCCATGCTGTCCCGGCCGCGGGGGATGAGGGACATGTGGTGCGCCAGGGACGTTTCCGCCATTGTGCCGCTTTGATCGTTCCCCCGGAGAGACCGCGATGCCCGTTCCCTCGCCCGAAACCGTCGCCACCGTCCTGCGCCACGCCGACGCGCGGCTGGAGCAGTCGCGGGACACGCTGTTTCAGTTGCTCCGCATTCCCTCGATCAGCGCGCAGGAGGCGCATCGCGCGGATTGCGCCCGTGCCGCGTCCTGGGTGCATGAACGGCTGGTGGCGCTTGGCTTCCGGACGGACATCCGCCCGACGCCGGGACATCCCGTGGTGGTCGGTCATATCGACGGACCGGCGGGCTACAACGGGCCGCATATCCTGTTTTATGGCCATTACGACGTGCAGCCGCCCGATCCGTTGGACCTCTGGACCAGTCCGCCGTTCGAGCCGCGACTGGTCGATGGCCCGCGCGGCAAACGGTTCGTGGCGCGCGGCGCGGTGGACGACAAAGGCCAGATGACCATGTTCCTGGAAGCCCTGCGCGCGTGGCATGAGGCGGGCGGCGGCATCCCGGCGAAGATCACGGTGATGATCGAGGGAGAGGAGGAAGTCGGCTCCCGCAACCTGGAACCCTTCCTGAAGGCCAACAAGGCCGAACTGGCCTCGGATATCGCGCTGATCAGCGACACCAACATGTGGGATTACGACACCCCCGCGCTGACCACGAGTTTGCGTGGCCTGACCTATGTGCAACTCACGGTGAAGGCGGCGAAGCGCGATCTGCATTCGGGCCTGTATGGCGGCTCGGCGCTGAACCCGATCAACGCGCTGACCCATGTACTGGGCGGACTGCACGACGCGGACGGGCGGATTCAACTGCCGGGATTTTATGACAACATCAAACCGGTCAGCAACGCGCGGCGGGCGCAATGGGACCAGCTTGGCTTCGATGAGTCCGCGTTCCTTGGCGATATCGGCCTGTCCGTGCCGTCGGGCGAACGCGGCTATTCGGTGCTGGAACGGCTGTGGGCGCGGCCAACGGCGGACATCAACGGCATCTGGGGCGGCTATACCGGGCAAGGGGCGAAGACGGTGATCGCCGCCGAGGCATCAGCGAAAATCACCTTCCGCCTCGTGCCCGGCCAGAACCCGGACGCGGTGATGGAGCAGTTCAAACGCTTCGTCGCGGAGCGGCTGCCGGAGGGCACGACAGCGGCGTTCGAGGGCGGGCACGGCTCCCCCGGCGTCGATGTTAACGCGGACTCACCCTGGGTGC
>JAYVCG010000022.1:0-2503 GCA_043750075.1 Acetobacteraceae bacterium
GCGTACCAGGCGGCAATCCCCCCGATCAGCCCGCCGCCGCCGGTGGCGACGAGGATGTGGGTCAGGTCCGGCGCCTCGCTTTCCAGTTCGCGGCCCACGGTGCCCTGGCCGGAGAGGACATCCGCGTGATCGTAGGCATGAACTTCCAGCGCCCCGGTTTCCGCCTGACGCAGGCGCGAGGCGGCGAGAGCGTCGGCATAAGCCTCGCCGCCCTGGATCACCTGTGCGCCGTATCCGGCGATGCGGCTGACCTTGGTGGCGGGAGTATTGGCGGGGACGAACACTTCCGCGCGCATGCCCAGGGCGCGGGCGGCGTAGGCGACGGCGGCGCCGTGATTGCCGCCGGATGCGGCGATGACCCCGGCTTCCGGGACCGTCGCGGACAACAGGCGATTGAACGCGCCGCGTGGTTTGAAACTACCCGTGTGTTGCAGCAATTCCAGTTTCAACGTCACCGGAAAGGAGAACGGTCCGCCGCTGACGGGAAGTACCGGCGTGCGGCGGACATGCGGCGCGAGGCGCGCGGCGGCGGCGGCGATGGTGGCGCGGGTGATCATGACACGGCGGACGCTCGCATGGGGTGGGGGAAGCGGCAAGACGGGCGAGGGTTCATTCCAGGCCAATCGCCTGAACCATCGCTCCAGGGTTCAGGGGAGAAGACCGGCGCGGTGGAGGGAAAGAGATTTTAGCCGCGGATGGCGCGAAGGCACGCGGATGCTCCTGAGCGGTGGCACCGCCCGTGCGCCCGCTCCCTCTTATCCGCGTGCATTCGTGCGCGGATGCAGCGGCCCGCAGCGGAGCAGCAGGCGCAAAGCCGCCCTGGCGGCGCTTCCCTGACCCGCCGCCAGGGCGTCCTTCGCGGTTCCCAGAGCCCCGCCGATCATCGCCGCGTTGATGCTGGCATCCGTCACGCCAGCGGCGCGCAGCCAGGGCCGGTCGATCCGATCCACCCCGTCCGCCGGGTCCGCCCACCGCGTCGGATGCACGAGGATGTCGGCGGCGGCGTATAACCGCTCGATATCCGGAACATCGCCGGTGAACACGACCCGGCTGGCGAGGCCCATCGCCGCCGTCAGTCCGGCCCAGGCCCGGTCCGGCATGCCGCCCGCGACGATCAGGCGAATGTCGGCGCCCCGCGCGACCAGCGGCGCGATGGCGCGATGGCGCGCAGGGCGGTGTCAAAGCCCTTGAGGCGCAAATTATGCGCCACCATCAGGCACAGCAGCGCCTCCCCGGCGCCGAGTTCCGCGCGCGCGGCGGCCCGCGACGGCGCCAGCCTGTCCGGCGAGAAACGGATGGTATCCACCCCGTTCGGAATAACGGTCAGGCGATCCGCCGGCAGCGCGTGGCGGGCGGACAGCAGCACCCGCAACCGGGCGGACAGGGCGATGATCCGGCTGGCGCTGGCCGCCGCGCGACGCTCGACCCTCGCCATCTCATGACGCCGCGAATTCAACCTGGGCGAGAGCGCCGCGCGGAGGCGCCGCCAGGGCACATGGGAAGCAATTTCCCGGTCCAGGCTGAGCAACGCGGAACCGGTGTGGGGATGCGACACATGGCCTGACCAGCTCGTGCCGCCATCGTAGAGCACCATTGGGCTCAGAGTGGACACCAGCGCCTCCACGGCCCGCGCGCGGGCCAGCGGAGTTCCCGGATCGGTCAGCACATGCGGGATTGGGCCTGGCACCGCTCCGCGCGCCTGGAACGCGAGGACGTGAACCTCATGCCCGGAACGCACAAGGTGGGACGCGAAGCCCGCGATCCACCGTTCGGCGCCTCCGCCATTCTGGTTGAAATCATCGGTGATCAGTCCCACGCGCAGAAGCCTGACTCCTGATGGGGTTCCTGGTTATGGCGGTCGTGCCTGAAGCCTGTTCCGGTAATGGGTTTTCATGTGCGATTCAACACCGTATCGCCTGACCGGATGTCCGCCTTTCCTTGAAGCGTTTTTTGGTCAGCGCGCCATTCTCCAGGGCCGCGCTATTCCCCAGGGTGACGCAGGATCGCGATGGCCCTGCGCAGACGCATGATGCCACCGCGAATTTGCCCTTGCTCACACATCCGCTCACCCTCGGCGGACAAGGTGACAGCTTCGTTTGGCACGGCGACGCCGCGCGTCAGACCGTTGATCCGGTTCCTCAACACACCGCAATAGGCCGGAGTATCGCTGGTGATGATGGGATCGCGCGATTGCCCATGGGCTGACACGGCCATGCCGACGGTCAGCCAGCACGCCACGCCAAACGGGAGGGACCAGTTTCGCATCATGGCGGACAGCTATCACACACGGCCTGACCAGGGCGTGGTGCGAAGATGAACATGGCGTTAACCGTCCGCGTCCTCCGCCGGGGCCAGTTCCAGCACGGCCCGCAGACCGGGATGCGCGTCCTCCAGCCGCACCACACCGCCGTGCAGATGCGCGACCGCCTGCACCAGCGCCAGACCGAGGCCCGAGCCCGGCGTGCCGCGCGCGGAATCACCCCGGTAAAACCGCTCCATGGCC
>JAYVCG010000023.1:0-3963 GCA_043750075.1 Acetobacteraceae bacterium
AAAGGCGATTTGTGGCGCGAATATCAGCAATGGCGCAACTCCGAAAAAGCCCAGGAGGCGTTGCGGAACGGGTTGATCGGGTCGCCGGAGACGATCAGGGCGCGGCTGCGCCAGTTCGAGGAGGCGCATGTCGATCAGGTGATCCTGCTCAATCAGGCGGGCAAGACCTCGCACCAGGATATTTGCGAGAGTCTGGAGTTGTTCGCGAAAGAGGTGATGCCTGAATTCCATGCCCGCCAGCCGGCGCAGGAGCAATGGAAACAGGCGGTGCTGAACCGTGAGATCGTGCTGCCCGATCTGGATACCGAGCGTTACGATCTTTATTCGCATCAAAATGAGGACATCGTGCGCCTGACGCCGGAGCAACTGCGTCAGCGCATGGCGGAAAAAGACAGAATGGCGGCGGCGGGCGAATAAGCCGCGGGGGAGACGTACGATGCGGCAAATGGTGATGGTGGGATTCTTGCAGGCGCAGAACTGCACCAATTTGGTGAGTTCCTGGCGGCATCCCGAATCCCGTCAGGATTCGACCTCGGCCGATTACTACCAGACGATTGGCCGGGTGCTGGAGGAAGGGAAATTCCACGCGGGCTTCTTCGATGACCGGCTCGCGATGCCGGACCGTTACGGCAACGACCACCGGCACACGGTTCAGCATGGCATCCGTTGCGTGAAGATGGACCCCGTCACCGTGCTGACCGTGATGGGCATGGCGACGAAATACCTTGGCCTCGGCGCCACATATTCGACAACGTATCACGAGCCGTTCCACGTCGCGCGCACCTTCGCCACGCTCGATCTGATGACCAACGGGCGCGCGGCCTGGAATGTCGTGACCTCGATGAACGATGGCGAGGCCATGAACATGGGCAAGGACGCGCATCAGGAGCACGATTCCCGCTATGAACGCGCCGATGAGTTCATGGAAGTGGTCATGGGCCACTGGAATTCCTGGGACGACGACGCCATCGTCGCGGACCGGAAAACCGGGCTGTTCGCGCATCCCGATAAAGTGCGGCGCATCGACCATGTGGGGAAATGGTTCAAATCGCGCGGACCGTTCACCGTGCCCCGTTCCCCGCAAGGCCATCCGGTGGTGATCCAGGCGGGCCAGAGCACCGCGGGCAAGGCGTTTTCAGCCAAATGGGGCGAACTGGTCTTCGTCAGCACCCCGGTCAACCTGGAGATCGGCCGCCAGAACTACAGCAACCTCAAAGCCGCCGCCGCCGCACTGGGCCGCGATCCCAACCACATCACGATCACACCCTCGGCTTATGTCATCTGCGCCGAAACGAAATCGGAGGCCGAGGACAAGATGGCCCTGGTCGAAACCCTCGGTACGGACGATGACGCGCTGTCGCTTCTGTCGGAAGCCATGAATTTCGATTTTGCCGCGAAGGGCATTGATGAGCCGTTCACCAGTGAAGAACTGGAAAACATCTCCGGCACGCAGTCCATGCGCGACCGGGTGTTCGCTTCGTCAGGATTGAAGAACCCGACACCGCGCGACTTCATCATCCACACCCGCCGCGCCCGCCCGAACAAACCGTTCGTTGGCGGACCGAAGGAGGTCGCCGACGGGATGGAGGAATGGTTCACCACCGGCGTCTGCGACGGATTCGTCGTGGCCGCGACGCATGTGCCCGGCACCTACGTGGATTTCGTGAAGCACGTCATCCCGGAACTGCAACGGCGCGGGCTGTACCACAAGGACTACCGGGGAGCGACGCTGCGGGAAAATCTTGGTCTGCCCATCCCGAAAGCGAAACACTGACACGAGGCCGTCATGCTCCCCTCCCCGTCATCCCCCGCACAAGGCGAAGGATGACGGTGGGACAAAACATCGCCCGCTTTCCCTGTCAGAATAAAAAGGAAACACGCCATGATCCATGAAATGCGGACCTACACGTTCCACCCAGGCAAACTGCCCGCCTATCTGGACCTCGCGCGCACGGTCGGGCGTCCGGTGCGCGGTCAGGACTACGGCACCAACCACGGGTACTGGGTCTCGGAGTTCGGCGACCTCAATCAGGTGTGGCATCTGTGGAGCTACGCCAGCCTCGATGAGCGGGAGCGGCTGCGCGTCGCGCTCTCGAAGAACGAGCGCTGGACAAAGGAATATGTCCCGAACGTGCGTCCGTTGCTGGCGCGGCAGGACATCCGCTTCCTGAACCCGGTGCATGGCGTCAATCCACCGGCCAAAGAAGGCGGTTTTTACGAACTCCGCATGTACCGCACCAATCCCGGCAGGGCCGCCAACTGGGCCGCCGCGTTCAAGGACATCATGAAGGTGCGGGAAAAATACTCCCGCAACATCGGCATCTGGACCGGCGAGGCGCCGCAACCGAACGAGGTCTGGCACATGTGGAACTATCAGGACACCCATGAGCGCACCAAGGCGCGCACGGAACTGTTCAAGGATCCCGAATGGCTCGCCTTCCTTGGCCAGGGCGCGGGCGCCATCGCCGAGATGCGCAACATCATGCTGATCCCCACCGATTTTTCCGGTCTGAAATAAGGCGCGGCATCATGAAACTCGGTCTGTCCATCGGTTATTCCAAAGCCCATCTCGATCTTCCCGTGGCGCTGGTGCAACGGGCCGAGGAACTTGGTTACGATTCCGTCTGGAGCGCGGAGGCGTATGGTTCCGATGCCGTGACGCCGCTCGCGTATCTCGCGGCGGTGACGAAGCGCATTCGTCTCGGCACCGGCATCATGCAGCTCGCCGCGCGCACGCCGGCCAATGCCGCGATGTGCGCGGGCACCGTCGATGCGCTGGCGGGCGGCGGGCGTTTCATCGCCGGCATCGGCGTGTCAGGACCGCAGATCGTCGAGGGCTGGTACGGCGAGCCCTGGGGCAAACCCTATTACCGCATCCGCGATTACGTCGCGATCATGCGGAAAATCTTCGCGCGCGAGGAACCCGTCACGCACGCGGGCCGCGAAATCAGCCTCCCCTACAAGGGCGAGGGCGCGATGGGCGTCGGCAAACCGCTGAAATCCATTCTGCACATGAACCCGCACATTCCGATCTTCCTCGCCACCGGCAACGAGGCGACCGTCAAACTCACCGCCGAGATCGCCGATGGCTGGGTGCCGATGGGATTTTTCCCTGGTTCCATGGAATTCTACCGTCCCTGGCTGGAAGAAGGCTTCCGCCGCGCGGGCAACGGCAAAAGCCTGAAGGATCTGGAAATCCAGGCCTCCGTCCATGTCGAGGTCAATGACGACGTGAAAGGCGCGCTGGCGAAGCTAAAGCCGGAAGTGGCGCTGTACGTCGGCGGCATGGGGCACAAGGACAAGAATTTCCACAAGGACATCATGGTCCGTTACGGTTTTGGCGAGGCGGCGAACCGGATTCAGGAACTCTATCTGGCGCACCGCAAGGAAGAAGCCATCGCCGCCGTGCCGGATGAATGGGTGGACCTGAAAGCCCTCGTCGGCCCGCCCGCCCGTATCCAGCAACGCTTCCGCGCCTGGGAAGAATGCGGCGCCGATGGCCTGACCGTGCGTTCCCGCCAGCCCGAGGCGGTCGAGATCATGGCGCGCGCCGCGCGGCTCAACTGAAGGGGAAACCACCATGCGTTACAAAGACAAAGTCGCCCTGATCACGGCGGCGGCGAGCGGCATTGGCCGCGCCACCTGCGACATCATGGCCCGTGACGGCGCCATCGTGATCGCTGTCGATAACAACCAGGAACGGCTGGATGCCACCGTCAATGCCCTCACCAAAGCGGGCGGACGGGCGCACGGGCGGCTGTGCGACGCGCTCGACCAGGCCCAGGTCGATGCGACGGTGGGGGACATTGCCAGGGAGTTTGGCCGTATCGACATTCTGGTCAACGCGGTTGGCGGCAGCACGATCATCGCGCGGCCCGCGGCGAAGGTGGATGAACTGACGCTGGAGGAATGGAAGAAGCTGATCGCCTTCAACCTCGACGGCACGTTCCTGTTCCTGCACGC
>JAYVCG010000024.1:0-10152 GCA_043750075.1 Acetobacteraceae bacterium
GTGGCGTCCTTGTGGTCGAGCAACCCGCCCTGGCCGAAGAACAGCAGATGGCCGACGCCGCCCATGCGGGTGTTGAAGGTCTTGATTTGTTCGTAGACCTCATCCGGCGTGCCCGCGAAGACCGTTTCGGTGTCCATGAACTGTTCGACGCTGGCGGTGCGGTGGTTGATCGGCTCGCCGTTGCGGTCGGTGACGAAGCGGTTGGCGCGCGGGCCGCCCTTCATGATCACCGTGTTGGCGGCGATGGAATTATAGCCGGGCGGGTTGGAGAAGGGCTCGGCCACCACCGGGGCGGTGCGGACGTAATCGGCGATGATGTCGGCGCGGCGAAGTCCTTCCGCCGTGGTGTGGCCGACGCCGATGATCGCGGCGTAGGCGAAACGGTCGGGGCCGGCTTCCCAGCCGAGTTCGCGGGCGCGTTTGCGGTAGGCTTCGTACATCGGGCGGGCGGTGCCGCCGGACAGCAATGTGCCGACGACGTGACCGCGCTCGGCGGCCATGGTGCCGGTATCGACGCTCATGCCGGTCATCCACACCGGAGGCGTGGGTTGCTGGATCGGCCGCGGCCAGATGTTGACGTTGCGGTAGTGGTAATATTCGCCCTCCCAGTTGAAGGGGCCGGTGGTGGTGGACAGCGTCTTCAGGATCAGGTCGTGCGCTTCCCAGTAACGGCGCATCAGGCGGGCGGGGTTGGAATTGGCGGGGGCGATTTCATAAGGCGCGCCTTTCACCAGGCCCATTTCCAGCCGCCCGCCCGACAGGCAGTCGAGCCAGGCCATTTCCTCGGCCACGCGCACCGGGTCGGGACGGTTGGCGATGGGATTGCCGAGGCTGAGCAGGCGGGATTTCTTGGTTTCACGGGCGATGATGGACAGCGCCATCGGCACGGAAACGGTCATGCAGGTCGCGGTGCTGTGGTGCTCGTTGACCATGATGTCGATGCCGACATCGTCGCACAGGGCGAATTCGTCCAGATAGCGGTTGAGCAGCGTGCCCGCTTCCTCGGGATTGATGTTCTCGCTGGGGAAGTTCACCCGCAGCGAGCCGCGGGCGAGGCCTTTTTCCCAGGCGGGGTGATAGGCCATCTCGGAGAAATACCAGGTGCGCATGGATCGTCTCCCGTGGGTCAGAGGGCGCGGGTGAAAGTGGTGACGGCTGCGGCGAAAGTCTCGGGTTGTTCCCAGTGCGGATAATGGCCGGCATCCGGAATGATTGCCATGGTGGCGCCGGGGATTTCCGCCCGCCAGGCCTCGCCGTAGGCGGTGGAGACGACGCCATCGGAGTCGCCCCAGATCAGGTGGGTGGGGATGTCGATGCGGTGCAGCCAGCGTTTCAGCCGCGGATTGTGCATGTAGGGTTTCCAGCCGAACAGCGCGAGCGTCTCCCGGCCACGGGCGATGGCGGCGAGTTCGGTGTCGGGCAGTGACGCGTGATCCACCGTGCCCTTGGCCGGGTCAGCCCAGGAGAGGCGGAGGACTTCGGCGGCGGGGAGGGAGTGAAGGTCGGCGATGTCGCGATCGAGATGGCCGCCGGTCTTGATCCCCAATGGCGCCGTCAGCACGAGGCCGGCGAAGCGGGCGGTGTCGCGGACCGCCATCTCGGCCGCGATCCAGCCGCCAAAGCACGCACCCGCCAGGACGGCGTTGTCCAGACCAAGCTGTTTCGCGAGGTCCAGATAGAGGTAGGCGAGATCGTCCACGGTGCCGATCCAGTCGGGCAGGGTGGAGTTGCCGAAGCCTGGGTGATGCGGGGCGATGACCCGGTGGGTGCGCGCCAGGGCCTCGATCCAGGGGCGGGCGGGCTGTAGCCCCTCGCCGGGGTGGAGAAAGAGAAGCGGGCGTCCCTGGCCGGCCTCCTCGATTTCGAGCGTGACGCCCGCCACGGTGATGGGGCTGCTCATGGGCGTTGCGTTTCCTTCATCGGTTCGTTGAGCGGGAGTTTACGGGAGGTTTGGCCGGGGGCAATGGGCGCCTGATCCTGGGGACGTGGTTCGTTCGCGCACGCATTTTCGTGTGAACAGAGTGTATGGCTAATTTATAATCAAATAAAAGGCTAAATAACAGGCTTAAGAATGAAAATTGTTCATAATTATTAATTATTGCTTTAAAACAGATCATATTGAAATTGTGCAATGCAACATATCATGGATAGACTGCGTCATATGCTCATTAAACAGGCTATTTCCCGCTTTTCCCCTACAAGAGCCAGGATGACACGCCACCTTACCCCCCCGCGCGCCACGCCCCAGCCGCCGCGCTTTGCTGAAAACCGCCGGAGCCGCGCTTGGCTCAGGGGCCATCACCGGCTTTCCCACCATCTGGGCGCAAAACATCAAGGACATCGTCCTGCGCCATGCCGGACCGCCGGTGACGGCGATCCCCGCCATCGCCGAGCAGGCCAGCAAGGATCTCGGCTTCACGGTGCGGATGCAGGCAACCGAGAGCGCCGACCTGCTGAACCGCTTCCTGTCTCAGTCGAGCGCCATCGATTGCGCCGATGTCAGCATCGTGTTCATGAAATACCTGATCGGGCGCGGCATCCTGCAAACGATTCCGGTCGCCAATGTCAAGCATTTCGACAAGACGATCCCCGTGTTCACCAAGGGCGAATATCCCGATGGGCGCAAGGCGTCGCGGCAAGGGGCGATGCCGCTGAACGTGCTGTACGCCACCAGCGCCACGGGCGACAAGGCGACGGACGGCACGCCCACGGAATGGCTGACGGGCGTGCCCACCATCACCAACGCCGACACGTTGGGCATCCGTCCCGATCTGATCGGCCGCCCCATCACCAGCTGGGCCGATCTGCTGAGCCCGGAATTCAAGGGCAAGACCGCGCTCCAGGATCAGCCCACCATCGGCATCATCGACGTGGCGCTGGCGCTGGAAGCGCGCGGCGACATCAAATACGCCGATAAAGGCAACATGACCAAGGCGGAGATCGACAAGACCGTCAAAATCATGACCGACATCAAGAAGGCCGGACAGTTCCGCTCATTCTGGGGGTCGTTCGATCAGTCGGTCAATCTGATGGCCTCGGGCGAGGTGGTGATCCAGTCCATGTGGTCACCCGCCGTGGCCGCCGTGCGCTCGCGCGGCATTCCCTGCACGTATGTGG
This sequence comes from Acetobacteraceae bacterium, assembly GCA_043750075.1. Classification (GTDB taxonomy): domain Bacteria; phylum Pseudomonadota; class Alphaproteobacteria; order Acetobacterales; family Acetobacteraceae; genus Rhodopila. The sequence goes on from JAYVCG010000024.1 coordinate 3,118, forward strand.
GACTGAAGGAAGGCTATCGCGGCTGGGGTTACGCGCTTGGCGTGATGAAGCATGTCAGCGGCCTGAAGCTGGACGCGTTCAACGAATACATGAACTGGTACACCAGCGGTTTCCAGGGCGCCTTCATCGCCCGTCAGGGATATTATTCCGCGCAGCCGGAGAATGCCCGGAAGTTCCTGACCCCGGCGGAATGGGATTACTGGTACGACGGCAAACCGGCCGCCACCGACATGCTCAACCCGTACGGCAAGCTCCAGGAAAAAGCCGGCGCCACGCGCGATGGCGGCGCCTTCTGGGAGCGCATGGGCAACATCGCCGTGTGGAATTCGGTGATGGATGAGGATCGCTACCTGACACGGAAATGGAACGAATTCATCACGTCCTGAAACGGAGTTTTCGCCATGAAACTCGGTGTCTTCATCCCGATCGGCAACAATGGCTGGCTGATCTCCACCACCTCCCCGCAATACAAGCCAAGCTTCGACCTCAACAAGACGATCGTGCAGAAAGCCGAGGGATTCGGCTTCGATTTCGCGCTGTCGATGATCAAGCTGCACGGCTTCGGCGGGCCTTCAGGGTTCTGGGATTACAACCTCGAATCCTTCACGCTGATGGCGGGTCTGGCCTCCGTCACCAGCCGTATCCAGTTGTTCGCCACCTGCGCCGTGCTGACCATGCCGCCACCGTTCGCGGCGCGCATGGCCACGACGATCGATTCGATCTCGCACGGACGCTTCGGGGTCAACATCATCTCCGGCTGGCAGCGGCGCGAATACACGCAAATGGGCATCTGGCCCGGCGCGGATCATTACAAACGGCGCTATGAGTACTGCGCGGAATACGTCGAGATCATGCGGGATCTGTGGCGCACCGGGCGTTCCGACCGCAAGGGCGCGTTCTTTCAGATGGACGATTGCCGCTGCCTGCCGATGCCCTTGGCGGACATCCCCATCATCTGCGCCGCGCAAAGCGATAACGGCACGGCCTTCGCGGCTCAGCACGCGGATTACAATTTCTGCGCGAGCTTTGGCTACAACGCTCCGCGCGGTGTCGAGGTCAGCGTCGCGCGTCTCGTCAAGGCCAACGAAGCCGCCGGACGCGACTGCGGCGCGCTGGTCCTGACCATGATCATCGCCGATGAAACCGACGCCGCCGCCAACGCCAAATGGGACCATTACAAGGCAGGCGCGGATATGGAAGCCCCCGCCTACCGCGACGAGCAGGCCGCCGACGACCCCACCACCGATGTGTTCGCGCAACCCAACCGGCGGAAAATCCTCGGCACCAACACGCTGCCCACCAACCAGGGCGTGCTCGTCGGATCATATGCCTCGGTGGCGGCGATGCTGGATGAATTATCCACCGTGCCCGGCGTGCCCGGCGTGCGCGGCGTGATGCTGACATTCGATGATTTCGTGATCGGCATGGAACAATTCGGCACCCGCATCCTGCCCTTGATGCGCTGCCGCGACACGTTGCGGCAGGCCGCATGAGCGGGCAACGTTCCCTGCCGGTCCTTTCGTCGCATTTCAACGGATGGCCGTGCTTTCCCTTGCCTCGGGTGCGTCTTTCCCCCGCGCTGGTGTCATGGCTTCAGGTCGGACCGCTGGCGATCGTGCTGATCGCGCTGGTCTTGCTGCCCGCGTTCCTGTTCCTGGTGGTGAGCTTCTTCGATTACGACCGCACGGGACTGTACCCGGCGTTCATGCTCGATAACTACCTGGACCTGCTGACGACACCGGCGACATCACGGGTCTACGTCAACTCCCTCAAACTCTCCCTCATCGTCTGGGCCATCACGCTGTTTCTGGGCTTCAACATCGCCTGGTTCCTGGTGTTCCATGTGCGGAACAGCATGGTGCGGACCGTGCTTTTCCTGTTGTGCGCGATCCCCTTCTGGACCTCGGGCATCATCCGCACCATCGCCTGGATTCCCTTCCTCGGCCGTAACGGCGCCTTCAACCAGATGCTGACGGGCCTCGGTTTCACCGATAAACCGCTGGAATTCCTGCTGTTCTCCGACTTCGCGGTGATCATCACCTACGTGCATCTGTTCACTTTGCTGATGATCGGACCCATCGCCAATTCCATGGCGAAAATCGATCCCGCGCTGATCGAGGCCGCCGTCGATGGCGGCGCCAGCCGCTGGCGCATCATGACCGACGTGGTCATCCCCCTGTCGAAAACCGGCATCGCCCTGGGCTCGATCCTGGTGTTCACCCAGGTCATGGGGGATTACTTCGTGGTGCGGCAAATGAGCGGCGGGCAGAGCGCCTCGGTCGTATCGATGCTGTCCACGGAAATCCAGGCGATGCAGTACCCGCCCGCCGCCGCCAACGCCATGGTGCTGGTGGTGTTCGTCGCGGTCATGGTCGCGGGCATGATGCGGATCGTCGATGTGCGGAAGGAACTGGTGAAATGATGGTGGGCGGTCCCCCGGTGCGTCCCATCAGCGACAAACGCCCCTGGACGTTCCACGCCCTTGGCGCGCTGTTTGGTCTCTACATGCTGTTCCTCTACGGGCCGATGGTGGTGATATATTTGCTCTCGTTCCAGGGGAAGAACGGCGGCGTCACCTTCCCCATGGTGGGAGTGTCCACGGTCTGGTTCGAGGATATCGTCAAACCTGGCCAGATGGCGAACATTCCGGTCTCGTTCCAGCGTTCCATCGGCCTCGCCGCTCTGGTCAGCTTCATCACCGTGCTGTTCGCCGTCGCCGCCGGGCTTGGGTTCCGGCGAAAATTCCCTGGCTCCGGCATCGTGTTCTACATGGCGGTCGCCAGCCTCGTGATGCCGGGCCTGCTGGTGGGTTTCGGGATCGGTCTGGGGTTTCAGTGCCTCGGTCTGCAAACCAGCCTCTTTACCTCGGCGCTTGGCGCGCAACTGACCTGGACACTGCCCTTCGGTCTGTTCGCGATGTTCGCCGTCGTCAACCGCTTCAACCGCGCGTGGGAGGAAGCCGCGGCCGATCTCGGCGCCAGCGCCTGGCAGCGCCTGCGCCACGTCACGCTGCCCATCCTGCTGCCCGGCATCCTCGGCGTCGCGATGGGGGCTTTCACCTTGTCCTACGACGAATACGCGCGGACGACGCTGACGATCGGGCCGAAGAACACCCTGCCGCTGGAGCTGTACGCGCTGATCTCCTCCGCGACATCGCCGACCTTGTTCGCCATTGGCACGCTTACCACCTTCGCGTCCTTTTTGATCGTCGGCACGACTCTCGTGCTGGTGTTTCGCCTGCAACGCCGCCGTACCCTGGCGGGTTTGAAAGCCGGATGACATGGACTCCCTTTACGATGTCGAACTGATCGCGGTCAGCAAGCGTCATGGCGCCACGCTGGCCGTCGAGCGGATTTCCCTGCGCATTCCGCGCGCGAGCTATTGCTGCCTGCTCGGACCCAGTGGCTGCGGCAAGACGACGACCTTGCGCATGATCGCGGGCCATGAGGCGATCACCGATGGCGACATCCTGATCAACGGCAAGAACGTTTCCAACCTGCCGCCGGTGGCGCGCGGCACGGCGATGATGTTCCAGAGCTACGCGCTGTTCCCGCATCTCAATTGCCTGGACAATGTGGCGTTCAGCCTGAAAATGCGCGGCATCGCCAAAAAGGAACGCCATGAAACCGCGCACGAATTTCTGGGCCTGGTTCAGATGGCGGAGTACGCGGCGCGGCCGCCCGCGCAATTGTCGGGGGGACAGCAACAGCGTGTCGTCCTGGCGCGGGCGTTGATCGTGCGCCCGAAAGTGTTGCTTTTGGACGAACCCCTGTCCGCGCTCGATCCGTTCCTGCGCATCAAGGTGCGCGAGGAACTGAAACGGCTGCAACGCGAACTCCAGATCACCTTCATCCATGTCACGCACAGCCAGGATGAGGCGATGGCCATGGCCGATGTAATGGTGGTGATGGAGGATGGGCACATCCGCCAGGCGGGCGCGCCGCGGGAAGTGTTCGAGCGGCCGGTCAATCCGTTCATCGCCCGTTTCATCGGCGGTCATAACGTCCTCACCGAACCAGGCGGGCCGATCGCCATTCGCGCGGACCGGTGCCGCCTGGGGGCGACGGTCCGCATGTCTCCGGCCGCGTCACCGTGGTGGAATATCAAGGCACGACGGTGCGCGTCGCCATCGCCACCGGACCGGGGGATGAGGTCTCGGCGGTGGTGCCGGATGGATTGTTTCATCAGCATCCCGTGGCGCCCGGCGATCCCGCCACGCTCGTCTGGTCGGATCAGGATGTCCACCATATGAAACAGGTGTGAGGTTCGCCATGATCCTCCCTCGGGAGGGTCAGACGCATGGGTGACGAAGAACTGCGGGAAATCACCGAACTCGAACAGGTAGCGGCATGGCGGTTGCGCAAGGCCGACGCCAACCCGGCGGATGAGCGAAACGCCAAGGCCGCGGGCCAGCTTCAGAAACTGGCGGACGATCTGCGGACGGCGCCCGACGCGAAGCTGCTGGAGGAGTATTGTTGCGTCTGCAACTGGCTCAGCGAATCCGATGGTATTTCTGATTTCGTGCTGCGGGCTCAGGATTTTCGCGAGATGATCGGGTTCGGGGAATGGGCGGCGACGGGGGATGATTATCTGCGGGCGTTGATCGGAATGGCACAGGAAACGTTCGGGATGGGGTGAGACCGGGTGGCCGGGTTTCGGGTCATGCCGAGTGGATGGGAAGAAAGGTTTCACCACGGAGTTCACGGAGAACCACGAAGGCGCACGGAGGTTCTCCCTGGAATCCGGTGGCGGAATGGATGCAAACGGTGGAGGCACGGTACACCATCGTTTTCTTCTCCGTGTATCTCCGTGGTCCTCCGTGGTGAGACCCTTTCGCGTTGCCTCATACCATCCGGATACGTGCCGGATGGAACACCAGCCCTTCGGGCCTTTGCTTACAGCAACTCAGACCTCGGCATAGGCCCACAGGATTTCCGGCGGCAGCGCGACGGTGACATCGCTGCCCTCAGGATAGCGCGCGGCGCTGCCGATTTCCAGCGCCTCGATCGTGGCTCCCAGAAGCGATAATTGGTATAATGTTTGTGTACCCTGGTAATGCCGCGACACGACATGCGCGGTGAACTGGTTGGGGCCTGGCAAGGGCGGTGCGAGCACGACGTTGTCGGGGCGTGACGCGACCTTGACTCTGGTGTTGGGCGTCACGTTGCTGCCCAGACGCGCGGTGAGGTGCCCGCCGCCAATCGCGATCACACCGAATTCCCCGTCCCGTGATATCGAAGTGCCGTCGAGGTGGTTGGTGGCGCCGGTGAAGCCCGCGACGAACAGGTCGGCGGGGTTGTTGTAAAGCTCGATCGGGCTCGCGAGTTGCAGCATCTTGCCGTCGCGCATGACGCCGATGCGGTCGCCCAGTACCACGGCCTCGGTCTGGTCGTGGGTCACATAAAGGGCGGTGAGGCCGACGCGCTTGATGATGCGGCGCAGATCGTCGCGTAACCGTAACCTCAACTGGGCGTCGAGGTTGGACAGGGGTTCGTCCAGCAGCAGGATTTGCGGCTGGTAGACCATGCTGCGCGCCAGGGCCACACGCTGCATCTGACCGCCCGACAATTGCGTCACCGGGCGGTCGGCGTAGGCGGAGAGTTCCACCAGCGTCAGGGCTTCCTCGACGCCGCGGGCGATGTCGGCGCGGGAGGCGCCGCGGGCTTTCAACGGATAGGCGACGTTCTGGCGCACCGTCATGTGCGGCCACACGGCGTAGGACTGGAACACCATGCCGAGGTTGCGCGCGCGCGGCGGCATCAGCACGCCCGCCGCCGGATCTGTGTAGACCGTGCCGCCGATCACGATGCGCCCGGAGGTGGGATGCTCCAGGCCCGCGACGCAACGCAGGGTCGTTGTCTTGCCGCAGCCGGAGGGGCCAAGCAGCACGACGATTTCCCCCGCCTCGACGGTGAAGCTCACGTCATCGACCGCCGGTCTGGCGCCGGGTGTGAAGGTTTTTTCCAGACGCTCGACGCGGAGTTCAGAGGACATGGCGGGCCTTACGCGGGAAAGGAAGCGGAGGGTGGATGCTGGTTCCCGTCATCGCCCGGACTTGCCGGGAAAGCGGCCGCGGCGGCGTGCCGCGACAGATCCTCCGGTCGAGTCGGAGGATGACGAGGGAAAGAAGATGGGTCAGGGGCAGGAGGCCATCATTGCCGGTAGCCATAGGTTTTGTTCCAGTCCTCCAGCCATTTGTCGTGCAGGGACACGAACTGGCCGAAATCCGGGGTCCACAATTTGTGCTTCGCGGGATCGAACATGTCCGGCGCGATGGGCGGGTTCTTCAGGGATGTCATGTTGCCCTGGTCGCGCACCGATTGCAGTTGTCCCTCATCCGACAGGCACCAGTCGAGCCACAGCCGCGCGGCGGCGGGATGACGCGCGGATTTGGTGATGCCGGAGGCGTAGGGGACGATCACCACGCCCTCGGAGGGATAGATGGCGTCGATCGGGGCGCCGTCTTTCTTCTTGGGGAAGACGATGTTGTAGATCAGCGGAGCGATACCGATCTCGCCGCGCACCACGGCGTCTGACAGCGGACCGCCGGAAGGGAAGAGTTTCGGTTTGGTGGCGGCCTGTTTGGCCCAGTAGTCCTCACCGAGAACCTGACGCTCGAACATGATGCGGCTCCAGGTGGTGCCGCCGGAGGGGCCGATGACCTGGCCGATCTGACCGGCGTATTCCGGCCTGGTCAGGTCCATCCAGGATTTGGGCGGGTTCTTCACCAGTTCCGGGTTCCAGGCCAGCGACCAGGCGGGCGTGATGCTTGGCCAGAGTTTCGGCGACACCAGCGTCGAGGGCATGTACCCGTCGGCGTTGGGCGGCGCGTAGTCGGCGAACAGGTATTCGATTTCCTTGGTCTGGCCGCGGTCGGAATGATCGATCACGTCGGCTTCCAGCTTGTTGGCCGCGGCTTCCGTCTTCACGCGGGTAATCAGTTGCCCGCCCGAGGCGCGGACGAAGTTCACTTTCACGAAGGGGAAACGTTTGTTGAAGTCCTTGATGACGTCCTGCATCACCTCGGTGAAGGCG
>JAYVCG010000025.1:0-3621 GCA_043750075.1 Acetobacteraceae bacterium
CTGGCGCGGATGGACATCCAGTTGCACAGTCTCTGCACCTGGTGGGACGTGCTGGAAGCCTGCAAGGACACGCCCGCTTTCTCCGGCGTCAATCTGGCCGAGGTGCGCCGCTTCCTGGAAAATCCCGTCGCCTGGTCAGCCGCGCATGGCGGCATTTCCTCGCCCGAGGAAGCCATGGCCCGCAAAGCCGCCGCCGACGCCTGAGACGGCCCGTCTCCCCGCACCCGGTCCCGCGGCACAGGCCCATGACCCATACCCTGGGCTTGTCTCCCGCTGAAAACACTTGGCGCGAACCCCGCTCCGGCGATAAGCACGAAACGTGAACAAAGGAGCGTTCCGTTGAGTGATACCTCTGACAATCCCAGCCAGAACCCCCTCACCCTGGCCGTGCGCGCGGTTTTCGTGCCAGATGGCGAGAATCCGCCCATGGACCTCGCGGGCACCATCAATCCGCTGCGCCTGCGCGCCACGCTCGATCCCGCGACGGGCGCGCTTACCTGCGACATCACCGGGATGAACGGGCATGCCGGTCTTTCCGGCGAATGGGTTCCTGACAGCGCCGGAGAACCCGGCGATGACGCTTCGCCCGGCGGTACGGACCGCCAGACCCCGATGGCTGGCGGCCGGTGAAACCCTGAACCCACGTAAGCCCAGGGAAGCGCCCGGTGGGGGCTTTGCGTGGGTACGATCATGGCATGAACAAAAACTTCACCCTTCTGATATACTCCTCGTAACGGAGCACCGCTCACCGGTGTCACTCAAGGCGTGAACCGCTCTGGCGCGGCGGGCTGCACGCATCACGGGAGGATGTCACATGCTGGCCACGTTCATCATCTTGCTGATTCTGGGCGGCCTCACGGCGCTTTACATCCATGATCGCCGTCAGACCACCCATACGATCCTGCGCAACTATCCGGTTGTCGGCTACATCCGCTATTTCGCCGAAACCCTCGGCGAATACATGCGCCAGTACCAATACCTCCCCGACTGGGCCGAGCGTCCGTTCAACCGGCTGGAACGCTCCTGGGTCTACCGCTCGTCCAAGGGTGTCTCCAATCTGATGAGTTTCGGCAGCGAGAACGTGCCCTCCTTCGTGTTCCGCAACGCTGCCTTCCCCATCCTCGATGAGGAAAAACGCCCCTGGCCCGGCAAACAGATCGGTATCACCGAGGGGCCAGGCGCCTGCCGTCTGCCCTACACCGCGACCAGCTTCTTCAACATCAGCGGCATGAGCTATGGCGCCCTCAGCCACGCCGCCGTCTCCGCCCTGTCACGCGGCGCGAAAATCGGCAATGTCTGGATGGCGACCGGTGAGGGCGGGCTGGCGCCGTTCCATCTGGAGGGCGGCTGCGATGTCATCATGCAAATGGGCACCGCCAAATACGGCGTGCGTGACGCGGACGGCAATCTTTCCGAGGAAAAACTCCTGGAAATCGCCGCTCATGAGCAGGTCCGCATGTTCGAGGTGAAACTCTCGCAAGGCGCCAAACCCGGCAAGGGCGGCATCCTGCCCGGCATCAAGGTCACGCCGCAGATCGCGGCGATCCGCGGCATCCCCGTGGGCCTGGCCAGCATCAGTCCGAACCGGCACAAGGATATCGGCAACGTACGGGAACTCGGCGCCTTCGTGAACCGGGTGCGCACCCTGACCGGCAAACCTGTCGGGGTAAAATTCGTGGCGGGCGACGCCACCTTCCTCGACGACTGGTTCACCGACTGCGTGGCCCATCCCGAAGGCTGTCCCGACTACATCCAGATCGACGGCGGCGAGGGCGGCAGCGGCGCCGCCCCCGCGCCGCTGATGGATTACGTCGGCCTGCCCATCACCATGGCCCTGCCCCAGGTCGCCGCCGCGCGCGAGCGCCACGGCCTGGAAGACCGCATCCGCATCGTCGCCTCCGGCAAGCTCATCACCCCCGACAAAGTCGCCTGGGCCTTGTGCATGGGGGCGGATTTCGTGTCCTCGGCGCGCGGGTTCATGTTCAGCCTGGGGTGCATTCAGGCGATGAAATGCGGCACCGGCAAATGCCCCACCGGCGTCACCTCGTCCGAGCCGCGGCTGATCGCCGGGCTCGATCCCACCGACAAGGCCGCCCGTGTCGCGCGTTACGCCGAACGGATGCGCGATGAGGTGGAGATGATCGCGCATTCCTGCGGCCTGACCGACGCGAGCGGGTTCCTGCCCCGGCATGTGACGGAGATCGAGCGCGGGGTGGGCGGATTCCGGGCGGCGCAGGGGGGGGATTGAGGGCTTGCGTGTGCCATCAGCGCCTGTCTCTCCTTGAACTCCGCGCATCCACCGAGGGCGCGGAGTTCTCGAAGGTCACGGAGAATGTGCGTGGAAGCCGTTCATGCCTGTTTCGAAATACTGTCCGTTTTAAGATTAAATTACTAATATTTCCGGATGCGGGGGACTCGGACCTTATACGGTAAAGCACCTGGCTGAAGACGTATACCGTGCGATGCGTGAGATCGCTGTGACAACACCCACAAAGACAGATTGGATAATGCGCGCGCGATATCCCAAAAGACCCTTGCGAACTCATTAATCTCCCAGGAAGTTAATATATATGCTGGTCGATTGTTGGCAGTGAATTTATTCGCTCGAAAGAACGGAGGAACCAAACACCATTGCAAATTGTCCACCATTGATTTCAGGTGGTCAAGAGATTCAGCCTCAACAACCATCTGGATATAAAGCACGCGGCTATGAGCAATGTCATTTCTCCTGCCTGTATAGCCATCAATCAATTTTTTCAAACGACAAAACTCACCTTCGATTTCTTGTGATGGGCAGGATCGGAAGTGATTATCGGCAGATGTTTGAAGGATTGCCATCCGGTCCTTGAAATTTGCTGGCTTACCATAATCGCGAATTTCTTGCAGACTGAATCTGTCAGCAGCGGTAAATGCCGCATATAAATGCGCCATGGAGGCTTCGATTTCTTCCCACCCAATTAAAGCGCGCCCTATCGCTGCAAAAAGCGTTCGATCAGAACGATTCCCGCGCTTGGAGAGTGGTGGACGATCCCAAGGATTGGCCATGATTGGGTGATCTGCTCCCTGAAAGCCAATCTGATAAAGCGGATTGCAAATTGTAGTGGCAATTGTGCAAGTATGACAAGCAGGTCAAGGAAAATAAGACAGTGTTCCTGAGATTATCGGCCCGCATGGGCGTAATGGTCCAGGGACACAGTGAATCAGAGACAAAGAAAGAACGCTTTGCCACGGATGTACGCGGATGTTTTCGAGTGGTGGCACGGGCCGTGCGTCCGCTCGGATCATCCGCGTTCATCTGCGTGCATCCGCGGTGAAATTTTCTTTCTCTCCACCGCACCAGTCTTCCCCCACGACCCCAAAACGATGATGGCCGTCAGCTTCCTCCCCTCCTCACCGTCCGGAGAACCGCGTCCGCCGCTTCTCCCGGAACGCCGTCACGCCTTCGGTATAATCGGCGCTCATCCCGGCCTGGGATTGCAGCTTCGCCTCCAGCGCGATCTGCTGCTCGAAGGAATTCTCCAAACTGGCCCAGTACATCTTCCGAATCAGCCCCAACGACATCGGCCCATTCGCCAAACCCCGCGCGATCTCCATCGCCTGGGCGGGCAATGCTTCGTCCTC
>JAYVCG010000026.1:0-4919 GCA_043750075.1 Acetobacteraceae bacterium
CGACAGGGCGACCATCGGGGTGGAGCAGAACAGCCCGATGTTGACGCCAGGCGTGGCGAACCGCGCGGTGTCGGCGGCGATGGCGAGGTCGCAGGTGGCGACCAACTGGCACCCGGCGGCCGAGGCCGCGCCCTGCACCCGCGCGATCACCGGTTTGGGCAGCGCCACGATCCGCTGCATCACCCGCGAGCAGAGGGCGAACACCGCCTGATACGCCTCCCGCGTCGGCGTCGCGCGCATCTCGCGCATGTCGTGCCCGGCGCAGAAGGCGGGCCCGCTGGCGGCGAGGACCACGACACGCGCCGCCGGATCGGTGGCGATGGCGCTCAGCGCGGCGTCGAGGGCCTCCATCAGCCCCATCGACAGCGCGTTGCGGGCGTGGGGGCGGTTGAGGGTAAGGGTGGCGATGCCATCCTGGTCGTGGCGGAGGAGAAGGGGTTCGTCGGGCATGGGGGCGGGTCCGGGGGAGGGAAGGGGGTGTTTATAGCGGGGGTTGGGATGTGTGCCAGGCCGGGGGTTGAGAGGTCATGGTTCCAGAGCGGTCACGGTTCATAAGTCAGAACATTGTGAGGAGAATCATGAGGCATGGCATTGGCCAAATCCACCCACGACATTGCATGCGATACGCTACTGTGCACTTTTACGCGGATGAGCCTTTCACCCCAAACGGAAAAGCCAGGGCGCGTCGCGAAACTCATGGCGCGGCCGCGGTGTCACTGGTCTTACCGGGCGCGGATTGGCGGTCATCGTCCACCCAGGACGCCCGGATGGCTCGGGCACAGGGGAAATGTCTGTTCAGGAGATGGAACGAATGATGGCGTCCCCCCTTCGTATCATGCTGATACCAGGTCTTTGCATCGGTCTGGCGGCGTGTTCACAACCCATGACACCGCCCATGGCTCAACCCGCCGCGGCCGTGCCGTCAACGCAAACGGCAATGACTCCGGTGGCGGGGGACCAATCTTCCACCACGCGGAAAGCCCGCGTTTGCACGACCAGGGGCACTCCAGCGACCGCTGGTGTCTCGAACCCGTGGTCGATTACAGTCTCCAACGAAGGCCTTCCCTGTCCTCATAACCGGGAGCTGGGGAACAACAATGAAGTCTATCAGATCATGAAGCCGCCTCAGCACGGCCAAATCTCACAGCAGCCAAAAGGAAACAGAACCACCATTTCCTATACGCCAGCCCCTGGTTATACGGGGACTGACAGTTTCTCGATGCGTTATCTGGGCCGTAACATGGAAATGCCTTACACGGTCAACGTCATTCCCTGACGTTGGGGCCTGACGGGCCCGAACCAGCCAAACGCCCTGTTGGTTAAGCGTAAGGGTTTTGGAGAAGTGCGCGGAAACCTCCTGGCAGAGGTTTCCGCGCACTTCACGTGTTTCTCGCCGGATGTGCTGATCGTTTGAAGGAAGAACGCGGGGCGTTGCCCCGCGGACCCCGCCAGGAGGGCTTTGCCCCCTGGACACCCACCAAAGGCGGGGCCTTTGGAAACCATCCATTGGGGAGGTTTATGGCGGGGGTTGGGCTGCGTGCCAGGCCGGTATGGTGGTTCAGTGGTTTCTTGACATGATGCAAGATTCTATGACATTATATGTCATATGCCGTCAGCCATCCTCCTGCTGCACCGAAGACGTGTTTTTGATGACGGGACCATCATGGAGATGAAGCTGTGGCAAGTGCCCAGTCCGGTGCGGGGTTCCCGGCACGGGTTCAAATACAGTTTGTTTTACGGCCGGGCCGGGCAACGTCTGGTCTGTTACGACAATGAACCGGGGAAGGGCGACCACCGGCATCATGGCGACCATGAGGAACCTTATGTGTTCACCTCGCCGGACGCTTTGATCGCGGATTTCCTGGCGGACGTAAGCGGGATACGGCGTCATTGATGGCGGGGAGAAGCACGGCATGGACAATGTCAGGGTCATCGTGGGCGGAACCATCGAAGACGATGCCGCCGCGTTTCTCGATGGGTGGCGCCGCGCGGAACGGGGCGATGCGGTCCATGAGCGCGTCCTCGCGTTCGAGAGCTGGGAGGGACTGGCCCGTGTGATGACGGGCGAGCGGTTCCGGTTGCTGCGGCATCTGCATGAGCATCCTGAGCCCTCGGTGTCGGCGCTCGCGCGGGCTCTGAGCCGGCAGTACCGGCGGGTGCACGCGGATGTCGCGGCATTGGAGCGGGTTGGGTTGCTGGACCGGTCGGAGGGGACGGTGCGCGCGACGGCGGATCGGATCGGGGTTGAGATCAGGCTGTGATGATCGTGTGAGGTAAGGAAGGCGCGCGCGCGGGGCGGAGCCTCGGCCTTCCTTGCCCTCAAAGACCCCCATCCCCTTGCCCCCACTTCAATCTCCTTTATCACCCCTCCCAAACCAGCCACGTCCGGAAAGCCCTCTCCATGCGCATCGGCTTCAATCTGCCCATCAGCGGCCCCATGGCCACCGCCTCCGACATGGCGCGCGTCGCCCAACTGGGAGAAAGCCTCGGCTTCGAATACCTTACCCTCACCGACCACATCGCGCTGCCCGATGTCGCCTCCCCCGGCTATCCTTATTCGGAATCCGGCGAATTCTATTCCCCCGACCCCGGCCACCGCATGGAGCAACTGACCGCCGCCGCCTGGATCGCCGCCAAGACGGACAAGATCCGCCTGGTGCTCGCCGTCATGGTGGTGCCGCACCGCCCGGCCATCGTCGCGGCCAAGATGCTCACCACCATCGACGTGCTGTCGGGCGGACGGCTCGACGTGGGCATCGGCGCGGGCTGGCAGAAAGTGGAAATCGACGCCGTCGCCACCACCCCGTTCGAGGAACGCGGCCCGGTCACCGACGAATACATCGACGCCTTCCGCGCCGTGTGGACCCAGAAGCACGTCACCTTCAACGGCAAATACACGAAGATCGACGGCCTGCTGGTCGATCCGAAACCCGTGCAAAAACCCCATCCGCCAATCTGGGTCGGCGGCGAGACCGGACCCTCGATGCGCCGCGCCGCGCGGGTGGGCGATGTCTGGTATCCGATCGGCAGCAACAAGGCCCACATGCTCGACACCCTGCCGCGCCTGGAAGCCGGGATCGCCAAACTGCGCGAGATGACCGCGAAAGCGGGCCGCGATCCCTCGAAAATGGGCGTCGCCTACCGCATCAAACGCCACGGCCAGCCCGCTCCCCTCGCCAGCGACGGCAACCGCAAACTGTTCACCGGTTCGACTGGGAACGTCATCGAGGACGCCAGGGCGCTGCGCCAGATCGGCGTCACCGCGATGGATTTCGACTTCGAGGGACGCGATACCGAAAAAGCCATCCTTGATATGAAAAAATTCCGAGATGAAGTGTTGGCGCGGATTTAAATCCATGTCTGAGTGGAGGCATGGAAGCAGACACATCCTCCGGTCTCCCGCCCGCCGTTGACGCCGATCTGTGCCACGCCATGGCACGGGACTTGTTCCAGGAGGGCAAGGCGGCGGAGGCGGAGACGTTTTACCGCGCCGCCCTTTCCCTCGCCCCCGGCCGCCCCGACTCCTGGACCGCCCTGGGCCTCGCCATTCTGACCCAGGGGCGGGCCGGGGAAGCGGTGCCGTGCGTGCGCGAATCCCTGCGTCTCGATCCCGCCAACCCGGAAACCCACAACATGCTTGGGCGACGCCCAAAGACTACCGCTTCAAATCGGCACTCTCGGTGAAATCGTATAATTCCATTCCGGATGGAATGTGTCGCCTTTGATATTGAGGGTTGCCATTTCCGCGTCGCTGACCTTGATACCCTTCGGATAGCTGCGTGTATCAAGCTCGCATCGCACCGTCAGACCAGTCCTGGTCGTGGTTGAGGCAATCAGTTCGACCACGGTTTCGCGGCTGGTCAAAGGCTTGCCGCGCCAGGTCTGGGTGATATGGCAGAACAGACGGTGTTCGATCTTGTTCCACTTCGAGGTTCCCGGCGGATAGTGGCAGACCTGAAGTGTCAGGCCGGATTCGTCGGCCAGGCTTTGCAGTTCAACCTTGAACAGGCGTACCCGTGAGCCGTTCGAACCACCTCCGTCCGCCGTGATCATCAGCTGGTTCATGTCCGGGTACCGGCCACGGCCCATCGCATCCAGCCAGCGCCGGATCGAATGAACCGCGAACTGTGCTGTATCGTTGTCGATGCCGACGTTCACGTAACCGGTATTCGCCGCGACATCGTAAACACCATAAGGGGCGACTTTCCCAAGGCCCTTGTCAATGAAATCATGCACGTTGACTTTGTCGGGACAGCCTTCCCGGCGGTAATCGCTGCCGCCGTTTTTGAAGGGACCAACCAGTTCCTTCTTCTTTGTGTCGATCGAAATCACCGGTTGACCAGCCGCCTGGCTGGCCAGCACCGCGGCGTTGATGTGTTCGAACTGCGCGTTCCGGTCTGGATTATGGCTACCTTCCAGGGTCTTGCGGTTCACCTGCCGGCGGTATTTCAGCAAGCTCAGCATTTTTGGAATACTGCTGTCCGCGATCTTGTGGCCCATCTCGCGCAATGCCGCGGCCAGCTTCGCATGGCTCTTCGACACCCACATCAGCGGCCGCATCGGATCGTCCATCGTCGCGGGTTCCACCAACTGGCGCAGGTTTTCCAGCAGGGCTGGATCTTTTTCGATCAGGGTTGGACCGCCGCCGCCGGGCCGTCGCACCTCGCCGGACAACGAGCCGGGCTCGGCCAGGTCCTTCAACCCTCGGCCAATCGTGCTGCGCGCAACCCCCGTCGCCTGGGACGCGGCGGCGATCCCGCCGTAGCCGGCCGTTTTTGCCTCCGCCGCCGCGAGCAGGCGGCGAGACCGTTCGTTCAGGTCCCGCTCAACCGCCGCGAACCGTGCGCGAATCACTGATGTGTCTATCATCCCGAGAGTCTAGAAAGTAATCGCCCGCGCCGGAATCCCCCTCGACGAAA